>CAIOTH010000089.1 GCA_903861145.1 uncultured Bacteroidota bacterium
TAAAGCCAACCCGAAAGCCACCGCCGCTACAATTCCGAAAATAGTATATACTGTCATGCCTGCTTATTTTTTATACCGTAAAGTTGATATAACTATACAGATGATGGATGCGTTGTGTTCAATTTTTATCATTCATTTAACAAAAAGCCCACTCGCCTTTCACTCGTTCAACTTAATCAAAGCAAAAATTGAATAGTTCACAATATCGCGGTAACCGGCATCAATGCCTTCACTTATCAGGGTTTTGCCCAGGTTATCTTCAATTTGTTTTATGCGCAACAACTTCATTAAAATTAAATCTGTAAAGCTGCTCACTCGCATACTGCGCCATGCCTCGCCATAATCGTGATTTTTGGCAAGCATTAGGTCTTTAATTTCCGAAGCATGTTTATCATATAACTTAATAGCCTCCGCTTCGGGTAGTTCAAGCGATGCATTTGCGGGCAATTCCATTTGTATCAGCCCCATAATAGCGTAGTTAATAAGGCCTATAAACTCCCCTTCAATATTATCCTCTACCATCTGCGTTTGCTTCTCCTCAAGGGTTTGTATGCGCTGAGCCTTAATAAATAGCTGGTCGGTTAACGACTTTGGCCGTAAAACGCGCCAACTGGTACCGTAATCGTGCGTTTTCTTTTGATAAATGTCTCTGCACTTTTTTATTTGCTCGTCAAACTGCGCTGAAGTATTATTTGCCATGGGTTTCAAAAATAGATAAGAATCGTAATTTCGGAAGTTCTGTTTAATATCGTTTGCAAATGACTATCAACTGCCGGGGTAAACTTATTGATCTTTCTTCACCCAAAGTGATGGGAATTCTCAACATTACCCCGGATTCCTTTCATGATGGTGGACAGTTCTTCTCTCCTGATCACGCTTTGCATCACGCGCAAAAAATGCTCGCCGAAGGAGCAGATTTTATTGACGTTGGTGGCATGAGTAGCCGACCGGGTGCGCAAATAATTAGTGCGGACGAAGAGCTAAATCGGGTTCTACCGGTTGTGCAAAAGATTTTAAAACATCATCCTGAAGCTATTATTTCAGTAGATACATTAAGAGCGAAAGTGGCTCTGGCGGTTTTAGAAACTGGAGCTCATATTATTAACGATATCAGTGCAGGCCGCTATGATGATGGCATGATAATGACTGTTGCGCGGTACAAAGCCCCATTTATAATCATGCACATGCAGGGCATGCCGGCCGATATGCAAAAGGCCCCCGCCTATTTAGATGTAGTTAACGAAGTTTACGATTTTTTTGTGGAACGAATTAGCGCCTGTGGTAAGGCCGGAATTATAGATACCATACTTGATCCCGGCTACGGATTTGGCAAAACGCTTGAGCATAATTATGCCTTACTCCGTAATCAAAGCTATTTTACCAACCTCAGGCAACCTGTTTTAGCAGGCCTAAGCCGAAAATCAATGATATGCCAGGCGTTGCATGTTAACCCCGATAAAGCTTTAAATGGCACCACAGCAGCAAATATGCTGGCATTGACAAATGGTGCTAATATATTGCGGGTACATGATGTAAAAGAGGCAAACGAGTGCATCGGGATTTGGGAAATGTTTAACAAAACATAGTTAACCTCGCTAGCACCAAAAGGGCTTCAAATAAATATTTTTAATAGTTAGCTATATTTTATAAGTTTATTTTCATTATTCACCACATAAATCTTATTAAATGAAAAATACTAGATGGGCATTGGCAATATTGCTTTCGTTGTTTCTTAATTCAGCATTTTGCCAGGATAAATCAGCCGAAGCGGTAAAAGGTATTAACGTTTATTTCCCCGGCTCGGAAGTGAGTGGCAAAAAATTAAATTTAAATGTGCAGGGGCGCATTGTGTCTATCCCTCTTTGCAATGTTGACATTGCAAAAGTCGATGACCATAATTTTAGCTTTACCAGTAAGGATAAGAATGAAAAGATTATGCGTGGCGATGAACCTACAACTTCCGTAAAATTACAGTTAGTTCACTCTACTAACGATAGATTATTAGACTTGCTGCACAGTGTGCAGTCGGCGGCTTGCGGCAAATAAGTTACTTTACGGTCAATCAATATAGCATTGGTTCAGGGTAAGCAAATGGTCGTTGTACTGGCCATCTCCATAACCTCTCAAATACGCTTTTTCGCCTTCAGCATTCACAACAATCAGGTAACTGATTTTGCCCGTTTTATCATCCTGAAGATAGAAGGCATCACGTTTCGAATTGATTCTTGCAATTGCTTCATCAACCTCAATGGTCCATTGATCTATGCTATTCCCGATATGCGTAATACTGTCATATGAGCCATCAACTTGGGGGGTGGTGATACAAGTTACTCTAAAATTTGCCACGCCTTTTTGAGCTACAAAACAAAGAGAAATTAAGCGGTTTATTTATACCACTAAAGAGGTATAATAAAATGTTCGATGTATTAAATCACAAACACGACAGCATATTGTTATCCTCACCAAATTATCAATAAACAGCTGGTGTTTCAGTTAACTCAGTTCAAATCCTCCTCTCCCATCTGCATATCTTTCGGAGAAAATACAGATCCAAATAAGTCTTTAAACTGGATACCTCTTTCCAACATTGCTTTGCCAATTTGAGAATGCTCTGCTAATGCATGCAGTACAAATTCCTTCATAACATACTTATCATTTTTAGAAAGGTTGGGTGCATACTGGTTTACTAGCTCCTCCAATGCAGTAATCGAGTCAAGTATAATACGGTAGTTCTTTTCCGATTCGTTAACCAACAAATCAACCTCGTTATTTTCAGCAAACCAATCAATTATTTTTTGATATGGCGAGCCCTGTTTCTTCTTCTTCAGTTTCGATGGGTCTGGAAATATGCTTATAAAATGATTGCGCATAGCTTTTGCAATGAGGCCCTGTGCTACCATAGCTGCCCCTTCCTGTTCTCCTTCATAAACCAATTCTATCTTCCCATTTATAGCTGATACCGCTCCGGCTAAATCCGAAATGCGCGCAAAAGTCTTGTCCTCAGCGTTCAATAGCATTCTTCTTTCAGCTGTGCTCACCAGGTTTTCGTAGGCCGAAATAGTTAGCCTTGCGCTTACACCGCTTTTATTATCAACAAACTCGCTTGCCCGTGCCTCAAATGCTATCTGCTCAATTAACGTTTTAAGCAACTCTCCTACTTCAACGTTATCTTTTTGCTCTGCATTTAATCTCGATTCCTGCTGGGTAATTTGCTTTGAAAGCTCAATTGATTTTGGATAATGCGTTAATATTTGCGAACCAATCCGGTCTTTAAGTGGAGTAACTATACTGCCTCGGTTAGTATAATCTTCGGGATTTGCAGTGAAAATAAATTCAATATCCAAAGGTATTCGCAGCTTAAACCCTCTAATTTGTATATCACCTTCCTGCAAAATATTGAATAGCGCAACTTGGATTCGCGCCTGCAAATCGGGCAATTCATTAATCACAAAAATACAACGATTGCTGCGCGGTATAATTCCAAAATGTATCACCCTTTCATCGCCATAACTCAGCTTTAAATTTGCAGCCCTAATGGGATCAACATCTCCAATCAAGTCAGCTACACTAACATCCGGTGTTGCCAGCTTTTCAGCATATCGCTCCGAACGATGCATCCATCCTATCGGAGCATCATCTCCCCGCTCTGCGATTACGTCCTTAGCATATCTTGATACAGGAGCCAAAGGGTCATCATTCAATTCACTACCTGCAACTACAGGTATATATTCATCCAAAAGCTCAGTCATTTGTCGGGCAATCCGTGTTTTAGCCTGCCCGCGCAAGCCTAATAAATTCATATTATGACGCGATAGAATTGCCCGTTCAATATCAGGTATCACGGTGTCTTCATAACCTAATATGCCCTCAAAAATCTTTTCTTTTTTCTTCAGTCTGGCAATCAAATTATCGCGCAACTCATCCTTAATGGTTTTGCTTTTATAACCGCTAGTTTTTAGTTCCCCTAAAGTCTTAATATTTCTCACCGTATTGCTTTTCTGTTTCAAAAAATTAATAACAACTCATCTATCTCACTCTCCGTTTTTTATTCTGTTCAAAATCTTCAAATAAATATTCACCTAATCCCTTTAAGCTGGTATAGAACGCCTTTCCCGCGTTAGCCTGCGTAAACTCATCAACAAAACTTTGCAGGTATGGATCTGTAGCAATCATAAACGTGGTAATGGGTATTTTTAACCTCCTACAGGCATCAGCAAGGCGAAGGCACTTGTTTACAATCTTTCTATCCAATCCAAAACTGTTTTTATAGTACGAACCATTCTCTTTTATGCAACTTGGCTTACCATCTGTAATCATAAAAATCTGCTTGTTATTATTTTTCCTGCGCCGTAAAATATCCATCGCAAGCTCAAGGCCTGCAACAGTATTGGTATGATAGGGGCCAACCTGTAAATAAGGCAGGTCCTTAATCTCGATTTGCCATGCATCGTCACCAAAAACAATAATATCTAAAGTGTCTTTTGGGTATTTAGTGCTTATTAATTCAGCCAATGCCATGGCAACGTTTTTGGCCGGAGTAATCCGGTCTTCGCCATACAATATCATGCTGTGGGAAATATCAATCATCAAAACCGTTGAAGTTTGCGACTTATGTTCCTTCTCCTTCACCATCAAATCATCCTCACTCATCATAAATTCGCCAATACCATGATTTATTTGCGCATTGCGGAATGACTCCAGCATCGAAATTTGCTCCGGCGCATCGCCAAATTGGTAATTCCTCAAATCGCTACTCATTTCATCACCCGAACCGGTATGCGAAGTTTTATGATTGCCATTCTTACCCTTCTTTAACTTCCCGAATATCCGCTCTAAAGCGCTTTGACGAATCGCTTTTTCTGTTTTAGCGGTTAATCCAAATGTCCCCGAGCCGGGTTGCTCTTCGCGTAAATACCCTTTATCGCGTAGGTCATTTATAAAATCGCCAATTCCGTAATCCTTATCGCTAAGTTTATACTCTTTATCCAATTCGGTTAACCAGCTTAGCGCCTCACCTACATCGCCGGATGTATAAGTTAAAAGCTGCTTGAAGATATCAAACAGTTTGTCAAATGGCGATTGCCCTTTGGGAATGAATTTGGAAAAACGATGGCCTAGCATAAAGGTAATATAACAGTCGAAAGTGAATTTAGTTGATTGACAGGAAATCAGAGCATGTTTATGTCTTTTATAAAGTTAACCCTCGGTTAATATGCCCTGTTTCTCAAAATAAATTATTCCTTTGTTTATAATAACCAAAAACATCATCCCTTGAAACCAATTAAGCAAATTATTGTTAGTGCAATTGTTATGCTAGGCGTCGGCTCAACAATGCAGGCTCAAAAAACAACCACAACTACTATGAATCCAGCCCCAAGCGCATCTTCCAGGTCACAGGGCGATGAGAAACCCGCTCCACCCCGCTTTGAAAAGGTAACCAGTGTTGAGGGGATAACTGAATATCGCCTTGCTAATGGCCTTAGGGTATTGTTGTTTCCCGACCCATCAAAGGCTACCATAACTGTAAATATTACTTATCTGGTAGGTTCGCGTATGGAAGGATATGGCGAAACCGGTATGGCCCACTTGTTGGAGCATATGGTGTTCAAGGGCTCAACCAATCACACCAATATACCGCAGGAGCTAACATCCCACGGCGCAAGCCCTAACGGTACCACTTCTTACGACCGCACTAATTATTTCGAAACATTTAGCGCCAACGATGAGAATCTGAGCTGGGCGCTAAGTCTTGAATCGGATAGAATGATTAATTCATTCATTGCCAATAAAGATTTACAAAGCGAGTTTTCAGTAGTGCGTAATGAGTTTGAATCAGGCGAAAACAATCCCAGCCGGATATTGGAAGAGCGCGTAATTTCTACAGCTTACCTGTGGCATAATTACGGCAAAAGCACAATCGGCTCTAAAGAAGATATTGAAAAAGTGCCTGCTGAGAACTTGAAAGCCTTTTACAAAAAATACTATCAGCCTGATAACGCAGCCCTAACTATTACCGGCAAATTTGACGAAGCCAAGGTTATACAGCTGGTAAACTCTTATTTCGGGAATATTTCGCGTCCTGAACGCAAATTGGAAGAGGCTTATACTGTTGAACCTACTCAGGATGGAGAAAGAATGGTAGAGCTAAAAAGAGTGGGCGACGTACAGATTGTATCAAGTGCATACCATATCCCATCAGGCTGGCACGCCGATTTTGCCGCCCTTAACGTCTTATCGGAAGTATTAAATAACGAGCCTTCAGGTCGCTTGTATAAGGCTTTGGTTGAAACTAAAAAAGCTAGCTCTGTTTCCGGTTATATGGCAGGCCTTAAAGATCCGGGTTATGCCTATTTTTCGGCTGAAGTTTTAAAGGATAAATCGCTGGATGATGCTCGCAAGGCAATGATAGATTTATTGGATGGTTTGCCTAATAATCCGATTACCCAGGCAGAGGTTGACCGCGCAAAAAACAAGCTGATAAAGAACACAGAGCTGCTCTTAAACAATTCAGAACGTTTAGGTCTATCATTGGGAGAATATATTGCTAAAGGCGACTGGCGGTTATTTTTCATCAATCGGGACCGCGTTGAAAAGGTTACAGCTGATGATGTGAATAGGGTAGCAAAAGCCTATTTCAAGTCCTCTAACCGCACTATTGGCCTATTTATTCCTGATTCAAAGCCCGACAGAGTGGAGATTCCCGCAAATCCAGATCTTAAAGAACTGGTAAGGGATTATAAGGGCAAAAAGGCATTAGCAGACGCTGAAACCTTCGACCCTTCTCCTGCCAATATCGAAAGTCGTACAAAAAAAGGTAAACTAGATGGGGGAGCCAAGTATGCGTTCCTTTCAAAAACAACCAGAGGCAATAATGTTGTTGCAAATATCACCCTGCGGATAGGCAACGAAAAAAGCCTCGAAAACAAGGCAGTGATTGCCGATTTAACCGCCGATATGCTAAATAAAGGCACCCAAATCAAAAACCGCCAGGAAATAAGCGATGCTTTTGATAAGCTAAAAGCGCAGGTAGCCATCGGTGGCATTGGCCAAACCGTAAGTATAAGAGTTACAACTACGAGAGAGAACTTAAATGCAACACTTAAATTAATAAGCGAAATTTTAAGACAACCTTCTTTTCCTCCTACAGAATTGGATAAATTAAAAGATGAAAGCATTGCAGGCTTCGAGCAACAACGTAGCGAGCCAAAATCTATTGCAAGTAATGCATTGGACCGGAACATGCATCCATACGCCAAATCTGATTTTAGATATGTTATGACCTTTGACGAAGCGTCTGAAACCTACAAAAAAGCGCAGTTAGATGAAGTAAAGCTGTTTTACAAAAATCACTACAACAGTTCACGCGCCACGGTAGCAATTGTAGGCGATTTTGACGAGGCCTCCGCTTTGACAGAAATTAAGAGCATGCTGTCAAATTGGGATTCACCTGAAAAATTTGAGAGAGCAAAAGCCGTCATCTTCAATGCACCGGTTAAAACCGAAAGAACCCTTACTCCCGATAAAAAGAACGCCATGTTTGTTGCTGGCGAAGAGTTGAAATTAAAAGATAGCGACCCTGATTATCCCGCATTAACTATCGGTAATTTCATGCTGGGTGGCGGTTTTTTAAATTCTCGTTTGGCTGTTCGTATCAGGCAAAAGGAAGGCTTAAGCTATGGAGTTGGCAGCTCATTACAAGGCGGTTCATTAGATGAAGTTGGTAGCTTTAACTCATACGCCATTTATAACCCCGATAACGCAGAGAAACTAGTTGCCGCATACAAAGAAGAAATTGAGAAAATGCTGAAGGATGGATTTACCGATGCCGAATTAACCGATGCTAAATCAGGTTTTCTGCAAAGACAGCAGGTGGGCCGTTCGCAGGATGCGCAGCTGGCAGCGAAGTTATCTGGTAATCTTTATTTAGATCGCACATTACAATTTGACGAAGCGCTTGAAAAGAAAGTAGCCGATATTAAAGTAACAGAGGTAAATGAGGCGATGAAGAAGTTTATACACCCTGCTAAAATTAGCTATGCCTTGGCAGGCGATTTCAAAACTGCCAAATAGTTGAAGTAATATCAAACTTTAAAATGCCCTTCATATAAACCGAAGGGCATTTTTTATTTGCACCAGTAACATATCTTTACAAGCATTCGCTCACCAGCAAAAGTTATATTTTATTAAATAAAGGGCGCTGCAACATTTATTCTGCTTAATGTTAGGAAATCATTTCCCACCCTCGTAATTTTAAGGGCTTCTAATTCAATAAATAATATAAAATCAATCTATCTAGATGTATTTAGTCGGAACAGGTAAAGGGGATATTACAGCATTTGTAAAGGGCGTGGGTATGCTGGGTTATGGTATACACTATAACACCATGGAGGAGGTTGCTACTTCCCTTTCCGCACGGGCTTTTGTTTTCAAAGACCCTAAAACAGAAAGAAAGATATGCCTGGTAAATTGCGAAATATGTTTTATTACGATTGCCATTAAGAAGGGAGTTCTAAAAACTCTTGAACGCAAGTTCCCTGAATTCAATTACGATGAGGACAATTTGATGCTTACAGCCCAACATACGCACAGCGGCCCGGGTGGTTACTCTTATTATGGTTTATACAACCTAAGCGTTCCTGGTTTTGTAATGGAGGTTTACCGTAAAATTGTAGATGGCATTGTTGAAGCTATAGTTAATGCCGAAAAGAATATTAAACCATCCAATTTAAGTCTGTCCACAGGTGTTTTTGAACCTGAAAAAGAAGTAGCCTTCAACCGGTCAATTAAAGGTTACAATTTAAACCCCGAAGTAAACCCCAAAATAACTTTCGAAACCCGCCACCTGGGGCTTGATAGAGAGATGACCTTAATGAATATAACCGGTGAAGACGGTAAAGACCGCGCCTCTATAAACTGGTTTGGCGTGCACACCACCAGCTTACCTAATACCAATCATAAAGTATGTTTTGATAACAAAGGCTACGCATCCGAGTATCTTGAAAAGGATTATGCCGATAAAGGCTCAAGCGATTATGTAGGTGTATTTGCCCAAGGCACCTGCGGAGATGTTACACCCCGTTTTGTTTATCATCCCGTTTATCCGTTTCAGCGTGGCCAATGGGAAGGCAAATACGTAGATGATTTTGAAAGCACAAAGTTTAATGGCCGTTTACAGTATGAAAAGGCCAAAGAGATTATCGAGTCGAAAGCCGAAACTCCAATAACCGGCGACATCGATTACGAATTGATGTTCGTAAACTTTACCGATGTAACCGCCGACCCCAAATTTGCCAATGGCCAAACCAAAGCACAAACCGATAAAGCCGCTTTGGGCATCGCCTTTTTTGCGGGAACGGTAATTGATGGGCCCGGCATGTCGCCGGCGCTGGTGGCGGTTCTAAAAGTCATTATTAGTGGCGTTAAGCACTTTGAAAAATTCAGAGCTAATTTCAGTGGACCGGTGTATAAAAATATCATCGAGCGCAAGTACCGTGTTCATGGCAAAAAGAAAATACTTATCGAATCTAACACCCAGCGTATTTTGGGAACTAAGCTAATCGATAAGCTTGTTGCCCCAGCCTGGGCCGACCCCGCAATAGCCACATTCAAGTTCTTCTACAAAAAATCAAGTCGTTCAAAAAAGCCCTGGACGCCTAAAATATTGCCTTTACAGCTTTTCATTATTGGTGAGGTTGCATTGGCCGGTTTGCCTTTTGAAATTACCACCATCGGTGGTAAGCGCTTAAGAAAATCGTTGGAAGAAACACTGGCTGCAAGGGGCGTTAATCGTGTAATTCTTTGCCCTTATGCTAACGGTTACTCCGGCTACATGACTACAAACGAGGAATACCAGGGTCAGATTTACGAAGGCGGCCATACCGTTTTTGGCGAATGGAGTCTTGCCGCGTTACAAACTAAGTTTGAAATTCTAGCCAAAGAAATGCTTAAGCCCAAGGAAGAAAGAAAATTCTCACATGATGCTATTCCACCTGATTTTACCGAGGAGGAACTCGACCATTTTCCATTCTATAAGCGCGCCTGGTATATCAGGCAAGAGTTAATACGCGCCCGTAAAATGGAGCGCAGGTCAACAGTCGAATAATAGAGCTACTTATTGTCTGGGGTGGTTAGCTTTAACTCCCCTCCCTTTTCATGGAAAAATACGTAATGTATTCCAACCATTATTCCACCTCTAAAATTGTAGCTCTTTTGGTACGAAACGTGGTTCTTATCATACCAACCCAAGTTGCGTAACACCGCACCGTTAATATCAAAAATGCCCTGGTAAGCTGATAGCGCAACATCAAAATACAAATGCTTGGTAGCATAAAACTGACCACCGGCCTGTACCGCTATGCCTACGTCAAAAGTTTGAAACCTTTGGGCGTTGGTAAAATTTAAACTATCGGGCACGTAAACATTGCCGTCAATTTTAACCTGTTGGTATGCATAAGTTCTAAATCCAAACTGTGGGCCAAGGCAAGCAAAAAACTTGTATTTGTCCTTCCCCACTGTATACTTAGCCATTAGTGGTATCTGAATATAATTTAGTTTAACAGTGCGCTGCACATTTACTCTTATTCTGGCGCTGCCTAACGTATCGTTTTTTATAACCGCGGGGCCGGTAAAATTATCTTCATAATTCTGCCCTGCTACGTCGTATTGAATTTCAGCTTGCACACCCCAGTGTTTCGTTATATTGTACCCCAGGCATACACCGCCGTTACCGCCCCATGTAATCTTATATGCCAGTTCCGACTCTCGAACTACGGCATTAGTAAAGGGATCCAGGGTGCCGTAATTGTTTTGTTTTAAGATATACGAGGCACCAAAGGTACCCGAAACACCAATATCAAAACCTTGCTGCGCCATTACACCCAACCCGCTTGCTGCCAGTAAATACAAAAGCAGTAACTTCTTCTTCATATTTTAGCCTTTATTTGGTAGTTGCTAAGTTAAGCCCAATGAACGAATTTTTCCGGTTTAAATATTTTTTAAAGTACCAATGGCAGGCCAAAACCAAATATTACCTGCACTCCCCCTTCGTATACCAATTCTATCTAAACGTACTTGAAGGTAAAGATGACCAACAACTTAAACAAATCCGGAACTTAAGAAAAGTCCTTGCCAAAGACCATACCACTATTGAAATAAAAGAACTTGGAACCGGTAAAACATCTTCAAAACAAATTTCAAAGCTCGAAAGTGAAGTAGCCGTCCGCGAAAAATACGGCGCTCTGTTATACAGGTTAGCGCAATACTTTAAAGTTAGTAGCATCCTCGAAATTGGAACCTCTATTGGCATTAGCTCGGCCTATCAGGCATTAGCCAATAATCTGGCAAAGGTAACCAGCCTTGAAGGTGCACCGGACTTAATAATGTTGGCTAAAAAGAATCACTCAGCGCTCAACATTAATAACATAACCATAAACGAAGGCAATTTTGACCTCATACTACCCGAATATTTAAAAACCCAAAACACGCTTGGCCTGGTATTTTTTGATGGCAATCACCGAAAAGAAGCAACCCTTAATTACTTCAACCAGTGCCTCAAAAAAGCAAATGACGATTCCATATTTATTTTTGATGATATCTATTGGAGTCCGGAAATGTTTGATGCCTGGCAGCAAATAAAAGCCCATCCACAAATTACCCTTACGCTCGATATATTTCAGTTTGGTATTTGCTTTTTCAGAAAGGAGAAACTGGCTAAGGAAGAGTTTGTGTTGAGATATTAAAACTTAATCATGGCAATCCTCAAATCCTTTAATCAACGTTCAGACAAAAGGCTGTCTATTCAAAAATCAGAAATCATCGTTCAAAGATATTCTTCAGCCACTCAAACACATTAACATTAAAAAGATAGTAAGGCAAAAACAAAACCGATGCCCAAAAAAGCATCGATACTATCATCGAAAACATAATCTTTTTCTTATCGTTGGTTAAGGCCAGTGCAAATAGAACCCCCACTGGTATCGAAAGAATAATTGGAGTAAAGGCAGCAATACCACCTAAACCAAACTTCTGTTTAACCTTTACCAAAAACCTGTTGGTAGGTGTAAAGCGCTTACCAAAGTAATTAGGAAATTTCTTAATAAACCAGGCTTGAATAAAATCCCCCAGGTAAGTAAACATCACTATACCTATAGTTCCGCCAATAATGTTTGCAAGCGAACCCGCTAATCCCAGGTTATAGAAAATAGCAGTTAGCGAGCCCATCGAGAATTTTAACGTCGAGCCGAACAAAACCAATAAATCAGAAACTAACTTGCCCATTTTTCTTCTCCGCGTTCAAACAGTCGGATACAAGTATAACGCTAAGATACAACAAAAAGATTCAAAAACTGGGAGGGACTTCACGCCTGAAGTGTCCATTCATCTGAACCTTGGCTTTAACCTTTTCTGTCTCCTCAAGGCTAGGTATTAACTTCATTAAATGTTGTATTAAAAACCACTGCCTGGCCTTTTCTGATGTGGCCACTAAAAGTCTGTATTGGTCTTCCGGCGTAAGCGCTACATAATGTGCCAAATCGAACGAAAGTGGGTTCTCAAACTTCTCATAAATATTAAGACGGGTGCCCAAAACTGTATGTAGTCGTTCAACCAAATCTACCAATGTAGGATTCAGTTTTTCTGTGTCAAATGGCAAATGCTCTACCTCATAAACAATAGCAGCCGAATATAACTTCTCAGGCACCTCTCTCAGCACCTCCATTATCCTGAAAACCCGTAACCCTCTGGTCTTAATATCCATCTCCCCATCGGGGTACACTTTCGAGATTTCAATCAACTCCATTTCAGTACCATATTCATTCAAACTTTCCTTAAAAACCGAAGGGATGCCAAAAGTCTTGCCTTGTTCTTTACATTCAGCAATTAGTTGTTTATAACGTGGTTCAAATATGTGCAGGTTTAACAGCTGGCCCGGGTAGGCAATGCTGCTCAATGGAAATATGGGAAGAAACTTGGTCATAATATCGTTGCTACAATAACGTTTTTAAAATGTTTAAATGTATACTCAAATCTTAAAATAATAATTGACAAAATTGCAATCCATGTATATATTGTGCTCATAATCCCCACAATAGTAAAATGAAACACCTCACGTTCGTTGTTGTAATGCTTTTAAGTGCCTCATCGGTTTTTGCCGGGTACGAAATTTCAATCTGCGATAGCATAAATAAAAAGGGCCAGTGCGCGGGTAAAAACGACTTCTTCCATTACACCGGCGACCGAATGCGCCTTTATGCTATGGTATACAATAAAGAAATGCTGGGTACCCAAAAAGTCTACTTCAAGCTTTACGAAATGACCAACGACCACGATGGTGAAATTTCGGCCGAGCTATCAACCGAAGTAAAGCCCGGTTGGTTTGCAGTGGTCAAACGCCTTTACTTTTTTAAGCCTGGTTATTACAAACTCGATGTTTATAATGCAAATAGCGTTAAAATTGGAACTCAGTTTATTACCATTTCCGACCGTTAATCTAATTTAAACACTACAATTGGCTTACTAACAATTGTAATTACCCACAATACGCCTAAACTTTCAACAGCTCTTAACATTTAATCAACATTGATTCGGCGCTTAGCTGGTTTATTGCTATTTTTGTGAAACTCTAAACAACATGGCAAAGTATATTTTCGTAACCGGTGGTGTTACCTCATCGTTAGGAAAAGGAATTTTTGCAGCATCGCTCGCAAAACTATTACAGGCAAGAGGCTACAGGGTAACCATCCAAAAATTTGACCCCTATATTAACGTCGACCCCGGAACTTTAAATCCTTACGAGCACGGCGAGTGTTACGTAACGGAAGACGGCGCCGAAACCGACCTCGATTTGGGCCATTACGAACGTTTCCTCAATATCCCCACTTCTCAGGCTAATAACGTTACTACCGGTAGGGTTTATCAAACCGTAATAAATAAAGAACGCGAAGGTGCTTACCTTGGCAAAACAGTTCAGGTTATACCTCATATTACCGACGAAATCAAAAGCCGCATGCTTCTGTTGGGCCAAACAGGCGATTACGACATCGTAATTACCGAAATTGGTGGAACCGTAGGCGATATTGAGGCCCTGCCTTATATCGAAACTCTACGTCAAATACGTTGGGAATTAGAAGAGCACGATACCCTCGTTTGCCACCTAACCCTTATCCCCTACTTAAAATCGGCCAAAGAGCTTAAAACCAAACCCACACAACACTCTGTCAAAGAACTACAAACCATAGGCGTTAGGCCCGATATATTGGTTTGCCGTACCGAAATGGCTTTAACCGATGAAATGCGCCGTAAACTGGCTCTTTTCTGCAACGTTGATAGAGATTCAGTTATCCAGTGCCTGGATGTCGATACTATCTATTCAGTTCCGCTGGATATGGCTCAAGAACATCTCGATATCACCGTTTTAAAGAAACTCCAACTATCTGCCGAAAAGCCTTGCGACCTTTCAAAATGGACCAACTTTGTAAATACTCTACGCAACCCTAAAACCGAAGTTCATATCGGTTTAGTGGGTAAATACATCGAGTTACAGGATGCATACAAGTCTATACACGAGGCCTTTATACACGCGGGCGTTTCAAACACCTGCAAAGTAAAAGTTGAAGCCATCCACTCCGAATACATCGATGAGCATAACGTTGAAGCCAAGCTAGGTCATTTACACGGTATACTCGTTGCGCCTGGCTTTGGCAACCGGGGTATTGAAGGCAAAATTGTGGCCATCAAATACGTTCGCGAAAACAACATCCCCTTCTTCGGCATTTGTCTGGGTATGCAATGCGCCGTTATCGAATATGGCCGAAACGTGCTTGGCATGAAAGGCGCGCACTCTACCGAAATGGACCCAAAAACCGATTACCCGGTTATTGACATGATGGAAAGCCAGCGCAAAATAAAGAACAAAGGTGGCACCATGCGTTTAGGTGCATATCGTTGCGATTTAAAAGCGGGTTCAAAATCCATAAGCCTTTACGGAAGCGAACATATATCCGAGCGTCACCGCCATCGTTTCGAGTTCAACAACACCTTCCTAAGCGCCTTCGAAATGGCCGGCATGATTGCCGTTGGTAAAAACCCCGATAAGAACCTGGTTGAAATCATCGAAATTCCATCGCATCCATACTTTGTTGGCGTTCAGTTTCACCCCGAGTTAAAATCAACGGTCGACAATCCTCACCCGCTATTCGTTGGCTTGGTTAAAGCCGCCCTCGATTACAAACACGGTGTAAAAAAAACTAAAGTAGCGAAAGTTACGGTCGAGGCTTAAAACCTTTTGCATTGAGGCAATTGTAAATTTGTGCCTTTAACGCTAATCATTCGTTATTGCGAGGAGGTGCCGCGACGAAACAATCTTATATTCAATTACACCCTCCTAAACCAATCGGGTTCCCTCCACTCCTGCCCGGGTTGCGTTTTCCGCTATACGAAACAGCCCAAAACATCTTTCTGTTTCCAATTCACCCAAATTAAGCCCATAACCCACTGATTACCAATAATAGCACCAAATAAAACTTTGTATACTTTTGTATACTTTTACGAAAATCGTAATCTATAAAGCAATGATAATCAAATACATCAAAGCTCCATTTTTGCCAATTTTTGGTACTTTTTCACGGTGTATACTTTTTTGTATTTTATTATATGTTGCAATTACTTATTTCAATGGCCATAATTTTTCAGCTTGAACCTCGCAACCGGAAGCTACCAACAGAAAAGTGTAACCTTTTGTAACCTTTTTTCGGCGCGCTAAACGCCCATGGCCCCTAAAGCTTACGCTTTTCAACCTAAATCACTTTCAAACATCATTTCAAACAACAGTCATTCCGGTCACAAATGTTCTATAACCCTTAATTACAAAACTAAGCATACGCTTAATAACGTATGTAAAAAGTTATAGGCAGGGTGGGGATAAGAGAGTCCCCATCTCCTTCTTTTTAAGTGAGCCTGTCCCGATGCCACATCGGGTTGTGAGTTTGGCTGTTTGCATATTGCTTGGCAAATAATTTCAATCTAAATTCACAACATAAAGAACCCAAAAAATGAACCTTTCTTTGGCCATTCCCATGCTTATAGCAGCACCTATTCTTCTTATTTGTGGGTTTATGCTTAAAAAATATCCTCCACAAAAAATAAATATGTGGTATGGTTATCGAACGTCCCTATCCAGAAAAAATTCTGACACATGGGCAATAGCCAATGCCTATTGTGCAAACTTATTTATGTTAGGGGGCTGTATTCTTACTGCATTAGGGCTAATCTCGCTTGTGCTTCCCGATATGGGAGTCAGCGGAACATATATTGGGCAGGGGATTCTATTTGGCTTTATAGCACTATTAGTTGCAGCTACAGAGAAACATTTGAATAAACTATTTGATAAAAATGGAAATCGAAAGGTATAGAGCAAATGCATCGTCATTATTCGTCCCCCTGCAGCATTTCCAAATAACCTACTCCATTCCCCCTCTATCGCTTGCGATGGAGAGGGTGACCCAGTGAAGTGAAGGTCGAGAGGCCCGGCTGTTAACTCCGCATTTCCTCCGTGCGAAATGTACTAGCCTCTACCTATTGCCCGTTGCCAACTATTCTTTACTCCTTTACTAGCTTACTAACCCATGCTTTTTCAAACTTCCCTGTGGAGGATTTAGGGTTTACTTTTACGAAATATAAACCCACGGGCAACGAACTAACATTAAAATTATAAGTTGAGATATGTTGGTTGCTGAATAATTGCATTATTTCCCTGCCGGTAATATCAAATACTGAAGCACTTAAAATTTCATTATATCCGTTAAATTGCAAGGAGCAGTTACCACTTGCAGGGTTTGGGTATAAAACAATATTTGCATTTTCATCAGGTATTTTTTGTATTTCTGTTGTTGAACAATCATGCTCAAGGCAAAGTCGGTTTAATTTTGCCACAAAGAGTTCGTAATCAAACCCTGTGTTTTCGATACTAATTCCATTATCGAAATTAATGGTATCCTTACCATGATAGACCCCCGTAGCATAAATACTACCATTAATACTGACGTTAATACTATTGATCTGATCATTGCTGCCCGCACTTTTTGCCCAAATTACCCTCCCGGAAGTGTCATAATTTACCAGTAAAATTTGAGATACCCCAGAATTTATTTGATACACATTTAGCAAAGTGTCAGTATCAAAATTAATAGCGCTACCTGAAAACCGACCAGCAACGAAGACATTGCCAATACTATCTGTAGCAACACTTAACCCATCATTATAGTTGCTACCGACCAATGCGGTATTAGTTCCTGCATTACCAGCGCTTTTTGCCCATTTCACATTCCCGGAGGAATCGTATTTTATGAGAAATATATCGGATCCGCCGCCCGATAAAAAGTTATTATAAACAGTATCGCTATTGCCAACTACAAAATAATAGCTGAAAAAATTTCCAGTGACGTAAATATCCCCATAGATATCTGTAGTAACTCCATTAACATAATCTTCAGCGTTACCACCGAAACTTTGAGCCCATTTAACTCTCCCCTGAACATCATATTTTACAATAAACGAATTGTCCAAACCTAAATTAGTCAATACAATTGAATCATATCCAAGAGTTGGACTATTGAAAGATCCGGCAACATAAATGTTGCCGGATGCGTCTGCACTTATGCTATTGGGGTTATTGCCTACCCCGTTGCCGGCTTTGGCCCAAAGTAAATTGCCGGCCTGATCGTATTTTGCGGTAAAGAAATTTGGCCTGATTAAAGTATCCGGGCTTAAAATGAGCGAATCGCTTCCAGAATATCCGGTAATGCAAGCGTTGCCGGCGGCATCAGTGCAAACCGCATACACATAATCATCTGCAGTTCCTCCGGCACTTTTTGCCCAAAGTATATTGCCCGAAGTATCGAATTTTGCAATAAAAATATCTTTGCCCCCCGAATAATATAAAGTATCGTTGCCTATAATATAATAATAAATGCCGCTTTGAGTAGGCTTGGTATAAGTCCCCACTAAATAAATATTTCCATTGCCATCGGTAGCAATGTTACTAGGACCATCGTTACCATAGCTGGGGATACTTTTGGCCCAAAGTGCGTTTCCCGATGAATCATACTTTGCAATAAAAATGTTCTGATAGCCGGTATTAGGGATAGTATCATTTCCTATTATAAGTGTACGACCCGTACAAGTTGTGGTAACGTAAACATTGCCTTTGCTGTCAATGGCTAAATGGTCCCAAGTATCGTTAGGTGAGACATTTCCGATATTTCTTGCCCATGCCCAACTATAAGCTCCTGCTGTTATAATCATTCCAGCACACCAAAACGATAAGACAATAGACAGACAAAGTTTTTTCATAACTTCTTTATTTAATTCCCAAACATAACAAAAAAATAGAAAATAGAATTTAAAAAATATAATCGAAGATTTGACTAATAAATTCCACGCTGCCCAAATTTAAGCCCTGATTAACTTTGGCATAATATGCATCAGCTTGCAACTTATCGCCGCTGTCTCTCTGAGCAAAATGTATTCAAACCCCACAAAAAAGAGGGATGAACAAAAATTGTTCATCCCTCTTCAATTAATGTCCTTAATGCTTATGCTTACTCTGTAACAACAAACTTTTTAGTAAAGCTGCTTCCATTTACAGTAAGGCGTGCAAAATAAATACCCGAAGCAATTCTCATATTGCTGTTAATCGAAATTTCGTGGGCACCTGCAACCTCACTCTCCTCATCCAATCTCGAAATTACCTTGCCCGTAATATCAATTATTTCAGAAGATACTTTCGAGTTATCAGTTAAAACATAAACCAGTTTACCATTGCCACCGCTAACCGGGTTAGGCTGAACAGTAAGTTTAAACGGATTCTCTTCAACCGCATTAATAGAGGCTGTTGGATTTGGAACGCTTTCAGTATACATGTAGTAAAACAACTGCATTTCATCCGATGTAGTAAAACCAAAGTGAACGCACGATGTATCTGCGGTCCACGAAGTATTAGCAACTAAACCACCCGAAATGTTACCGGCATGGTTCGTTCCGTAATATACCGGCAGCAAACCATTATTAAAATATTCCAAAGGCGGGTGGGTATGATCCCAGAAACCTATAGGAGCATTATTGGCGTAATCATATTGCCCGTTATAAACAGTATCCGTTTTAGCACCCGAAGTATCCTGCACATATACCCAGTATCCTGTCCCAAATTTATGGGTATGCCCTGCAATCATCCATATATATCTCATTCCGGCCGAACCGTTATCGCCATCTGCAAAATCCTGTCTCCATGGCTGGTTTAAAGGAAGGGTTCTTGGTGGAATAACTGCACAAAACAATTCCTCTCCAAGGCTAAGGCTGTTATTAACCAACTGCGAAATCATAGGTAATGTGTTGGCATTCCTTGGCTCAAAGTATACATTAAAATAAAAATCGCAAGGTAATACAGTGGTGGCATTATAGTTTTTCATGTGATAATTCATATCCAGGTAGGTCTTTTTATCCCACATAAGGGCTGTACCTGCAGGCAAACTCACATCAGCAGTTTCTTGCCATGCAGCTGTAAGATTTTTATTACCATCAAATGATGTAGTTCCCAAAACACCCAAATTACTAGGTGTTACCTGACCCATATTGCTAATATCCGGAGCATTTTGGCTCGCATCACGGGCCGAAGCAGAATCAGGATATTGGAACAACAGAAAATGGTGCGATTGTGCATTCATATAACCACTTATTCTGGTTACCTGTGCCAGGTAAGGAAAATTAACTACCTGCTGTTGCAACCATTCTTGTTCTTGAAAAGCGCCGCTTGTTGCAAGAAAAACAGGGCCCATTCTTAGTTGTACACCTGTGCCTGCAGCCGGCTTGGGCGGCTTGGCAAAAAACGGGATAATAGCAGTATCGTTGTAATAACTGTAAATAGTTCCGTAATCATATTTCGGGTCGCTAGCTGCATAAGCCTGTTTAGCGCCATATCTTATCCACTGTCGCACAACTTCTATCTCTACTTTCGAAAGTGTATCGCCGGTTATGGTCGCCATAAAGTTTCCTTCACCTGTGGCATCAAGTGATAAATCTGTATCGAACTGCTCTCCCGCAATTTTCCTCAACAAAAAGCTGGAGTATGGCTCCTGTGGGAAAACAAGCTGCTCGTTTTTAGTTACCGAGCTAGGCCATAAAGCCGATGGATGGTTAAAAATCTGCTGATAAACAGCAACCGAATCGCCGTCAAATTTCAAATTGTCTCCTGTTGAAGTTGCACTATGGCAGCTTGCATTCTGACATTTTGAATTAAGAATTGTGTAAACTCTGCCATACTGTGATTGGGGTGACACATTGGTCTGCGCATGCAGAAAAACCAGAAGCAAACTAAATACCGTGAGAGTGGAGAACTTCTTCATTGTTGGTTTTTATTTTTTAGTTGCCCGAAGGTAGTAGTAAATAAACCAACTTTCAAACAACGGGTCGAATTTTTAACTAATTAGCCTTTAATTGTTTGCACCAGGTTATAAACACTGGCCTGTGTCATGTTTTACAACTCAGCTCCATTCGCAATATTTCATTACAACCACTATCTCCTTGTCTTGCTCCGCGTATGGTAATAAGCACTATCAACAATACTAGGTTCAATATTAGGGTACGTAGCATTAAATAACAAAGGCAGCTTTGCCATACTAATTTTTACTTAGTTACCGTTATCTACTAAACCTAACCTACATGCTATTACTGCAAATTCTTACTGATACCGCCGCCGCGGCACACACCGCCACCAACGAGCATGCCTCCATCAATCTATTCGATTTAATGATGAAAGGCGGATGGATCATGATTCCGCTGGGTATACTATCGGTTATTTCGGTTTACCTCATGATAGAAAGGTTTATTGTAATAAACCGGGCCTCAAAAGTCGACCCCGGCTTTATGCTAAACATTAAAAATATGCTGCTAAGCGGTAAAACCGATGCTGCATTAAGCCTTTGCCATGGTACAAACACTCCAATTGCGCGCTTATTAGAGAAAGGAATTAAGCGCCTTGGTAAACCCATAAAAGAAATCGAAAGCGCCGTTGAAAATACCGGCAAACTCGAAATTTACAAGCTCGAAAAAAACCTATCCTATTTGGGTATCATCGCTGGTATTGCACCCATGTTCGGGTTTGTCGGCACTATCGCCGGTGTAATCCGCATTTTTTACGATATCTCACTGCATAACGATATCAGCATCGGTTTAATTTCCGCAGGTCTTTACCAAAAAATGATAACCTCAGCTACCGGTTTAGTTGTAGGTATCATTGCACACATCGGCTTCCATTATCTCAATACGATGATTGACAGAGTTAGCTTTCAATTAGAAAGCACCACCGTTGAATTTATTGACCTGATACAGGAACCGGGAAATGAGAAATAATGAAGCGGGAACATGTTTATCACTGTATTCTTTGTGTCTTAGTGCCTTAATGGCAAAAGCATTTTAAAGTAAATTATTATGGAATTAAGGCGAAAATCAAGAATGACCTCCGAGGTAAGTACTTCAGCATTAAACGACATCATGTTCTTTTTAATGCTGTTCTTCCTCATCGTTTCTACCATGGTGGCTCCATCGGTAATAAAAATCAATTTGCCCAAAACCAATGCTGCTAAGGCGCTTACAAAACAAAATATCGTTTTAGCTGTGGATTCTAACCTCAACTACTATCTTAATAACGAGAAAATAACTTTCGATCAATTAGAACCAAAACTGCTAGCCATTACCCAAAAAGATACCGCTAAAGAGCCCACTATTGTTTTTCAGGCCAGTAAAAAGCTGAACTTACAGGATGTGGTAGACGTTATGGGTGTAGGCAGCAAGCTTAAAATGAAGTTGGTTTTGGCAACAACTAACAAGTGATAGTATTTGTTCAATAATTAGTTATATGTTTGTATCGCAATTCGAAAATGAGGAGCAAAGTTTCCGAAACAAAAAGGCAGGCAAAGCTATTGCCGCAACTATTTTGTTTCATGCTCTTCTTTTATTGCTGCTACTGTTTACAATTTTGCACGAACCCAACCCTCCTTTAGAAGAACTCTCTGGCGGAACAACTGTAAACTTTGGTACCGATGCCGTTGGTACAGGCGATGAACAGCCTTTTACCTACAATCCCGGCACAACCGCGGCAGCCTCGGCCCCAAGCCAATCGGCCCCCGTTGAAAATACACCTGATAAAGTACTCACCCAGGAAAATGAAGATAATAGTGTTGCCGTTCCTAAGGCCGATGATAAGCCTAAACCTAAAGTAAATAACAATGCCGTTTTTAAGCACAAAACCAGGGTAAGTAACAATACAAGCACAACTACGGCCACTAACCCGGCACCAGCACCGGTTGAACAACCTAAACCCGATTCCAAGGCTTTATTCAATAAAGGCGCCTTTGGAACGCCAAACCACAGTAAAGGCGATGGACAAGGTGGCGGCCCCGGCGATCAGGGCGGTCCCAATGGCAACCCTAATTCAAAAAACTACCTAGGCAAAGGCGATGGAAATGGTGAAGGTCCAGGTCACGGCGATTTAAAAGGTGGGGCTTACCTTAAAGGACGCAAAAACACCACATTACCAGCCCCCAATCAGTGCAATGCTCAAGGCAAAGTGGTTATAGCCATAACCGTAGATAGAACTGGGAGGGTCACGGACGCCACCTTTAGAATGGCCGGTTCAACTGCGGTAGACGATTGTAACATCAACAACGCCATTATCGCCGCCCGTAAAGCTACATTCAACCCCGACCCCAACGCGCCTGAGACACAACAGGGAACAATCACCTATATTTATAAAGTGCATTAATATGGGGCTGTTCGTTATCAAATTGCCGAATTATCGAATTAACTAATTCGCCTCTGCAATCATCTTTTCAATCTCCTCCAGCTTCTCCAGGCTCATAGTCGATAGTAACTTGGTTATCTCTATCTTCTTTTCCCTTCTCCTTATCTTTTGAAGAGGATGGTCCGCCCTGTCATCCAAAAGGTCAGTAGGTATCCACTCAAAAATATCGTTGGGTGTACAATGCAGTAGGGTACATAACTTCTCAATGTGGTCAAGTCGCATATGTTCCACTTTGCCATTCTTGTATTTATGCGCTGTAAACGGCACAAAGCCGTTTTGGGCTAAAAACTTATAAGGCTGCTCAATGCCCCTTGCCTTGAATATTCGCTTAAGGTTTAAGTGTAACATAGTTTTACGGCTTAATTTTGGGTTATAACTACATTGGCAAAACAACAAAGTGCATTCACAATACTATACACTAATTGCGCACAAATGTTGATTTCTTAATCATACTACCCAACCTATACCCCCATAAACCCAAAATATTGAGTTATCAACACCATTTGTTTTTGCAAAAAGCCAATTTATACTTTGAGTTTTTAGCTTTTAACATCTTAAATCTAAAAACGCTGCTAACCCACTAAAACCATCCAATTATCACGTTAATTTCAAAACCTCATTAGATTTGAGCCAATGAATAGCACTGCCGAAATAGTCATTACCCAGGCTCTTTTAGAGGATATTATGGATATGGGAGGCAATTATGCCCCCGGCGACCATACATCCCTGGCCTGTATGCCCAATGATGTTGAAGGCAAAATGCAGTTAATTTGCAAAGCCGATGGCATCCTGGCAGGTGTTGATCTAGCCAAAATTATATGCGAAGATGTTGACAGGGGCATTAGGTTTGAGAAACTATTAACCGATGGTACCCCGATAAAAAAGGGAGATATCGCTTTCAAACTCTATGGCGAAGTAAAATCCCTGTTACGTGCCGAAAGGGTGGTGTTAAACTTTATGCAGCGCATGAGTGGCATTGCAACGCACACTTCCCTGTTTGTCAAGGAAGTAGAAGGAACAAAAGCCACGATAATAGACACCCGAAAAACCACCCCGGCCCTTCGTTATTTCGAAAAATGGGCGGTTCGTATAGGTGGCGGCCAAAACCATCGTTATGGCCTGTTCGATATGATAATGCTTAAAGATAACCACATTGATTTTTGTGGCGGCATTACAAAAGCTATTCTGGCCGTTAAAGATTACCAACAAAAAAACAACTTCAATCTCCGGGTCGAAATCGAAGCCCGAAGCCTGGAAGATGTAGCAGAAATTCTAAGCACTGGCCATGTCACCCGCATCATGTTCGATAATTTTACACCCGAATTAATGAAACAGGGTGTCCTATTAGTGAACAGCAAGTACGAAACCGAAGCTTCCGGGGGCATAACCTTAAATACCGTTCGTTCGTATGCCGAAACGGGGGTCGATTTCATTTCCGTTGGCGCCATAACCCACTCATCACCAAGCCTTGACCTTAGTTTAAAGGTTTTTTGACATTGTCACGATTATTTCAAACTTATACCTTACTTATTCCATCCTTTTCGCCATTATTTCATATGATGGAAAGTGATTACTTTCGCCCGCCTTTAAATGTTGAAATAAATGTTTGCTTTCGGGCAACGCGATCGTGATATTCGCACTCTTGTTTTCGGTATGTTTTGTTACTTTTAAAATTGCACAATATCTATCTATGGCGAGGAATTTTTACAAGGCGTTTCTGATACCCGTATTAATATTTGGCACCTTTTTAATATCCACTGCTCAGCAATGCGATGTTATTTACGTTACTCCCGGTGGCGCCAATAGCGGCAACGCAGGTACCCGTGCCAACCCGGCAAGCCTTACATATGCCCTAACCCTGGTAACCGGCACCTCAAATATTATCTGGATGGCTGCAGGAAACTATCCAATTAGCACGCCCGTGCAATTAGTAAGCAACGTAACTATCGAAGGTGGTTTCGACCCCGTAACCTGGATAAAAAGCAATGCCACTCCAACTGTCATACAAAAAGATGCTACCAACATTATTCCTGTATATAACGCCCTGGTGGGTGTTGCGGGGGCAGGCCTAAGCAATTTCCGCCTACAGGATTTAACAATAGCCGTTCCCGATGCAACACAGCCCTCCGAATCGGTTTACGGGCTTTATCTAAATGCCTGTAGCAATTATAATGTTGTAAGATGTATAATCACCACAGGTAATGGTTCGCCGGGTGTGGCAGGTGCCCCTGGTTCAGTAGGTGCCGCTGGTTCTCCCGGTGGGGCTGGTACTACAGGAGCCGCCGAACCCAATCCCACTACTTCAGGTGCAGGTGGTACAGGTGGCAACGCAGGTGGTGCAGGTGGGGTAGCTAATAGTTATGATCCCGGCGCTTCTGGTAACGGTGGCGCGGGCAGTGGGCCCAATGGTGGCGCAGGCGGCAACGGCGGTTCAGGTCCCGGTTGTGTTTTAGGATGTTTTACAGGTCCTCCGGGATGTGGTAGTTCTGTTGCAGGAACTACAGGTGCCGCGGGTGGAGCAGGTGGAGCAGGAATAACCGGCGCAAATGGCCCTGCCGGAGCAGTTGTCGCTCCCGGCTACTTCGTACCCGGTACAGCAGGCGCCAACGGTACATCAGGCGTTGGTGGTAGCGGCGGTGGCGGCGGTGGCATGGGAGGCGGTCAACAAGAAAATGGGCCCGATGACCACGGCGGCAGCGGCGGCGGTGGTGGTGGCGGCGGCTTTGGTGGCAACGGTGGCACAGGCGGCGGCGGTGGCGGCGGCTCATTTGCGGTTTTCTTATATAGCGATGCCGGCGGCGGAAGCTTTGTTGATTGTCAGTTAACTGCAGGCCTGGGCGGTGCAGGCGGCGTAGGTGGTGCTGGTGGAACTGGTGGTGCCGGTGGAACTGGCGGCGCTGGTGGCGGCTTAAATCCCGTTTGTGGCTCTAATAATACGGTTGGTGGTGCGGGTGGCGCGGGTGGTTTAGGTGGTGCCGGTGGTGCTGGTGGCAATGGCGCTGCAGGGCTAAGTATAAACCTGGCAACCAACGGTGCAACCGTTACTCAAAACAATATTACCTCGGTTCCCGGTAATCCACCGGTAATCATGGTTCAAAATACAGGCTGTACTAATGCACAAATTATGTTTTCCGCTCCGGTTGCCGGTGCATGGAATTTTGGTGCCGGTGCTACACCCGCAACAGGCAACGGCGCTGGCCCTATTGCTGTAAACTATTCAACCGTTGGCAGAAAAACCATCACTTACTCCGGCACAACCTTTACCGATTTTGTAGGCATTTTTAACGCTCAAAGTGTCAGCAACACAATTACACAATCCGCCAGCCCTCCTATCAATGGCTGCCCCGATACTTTTCATACCACAATACCGGCTTCATTTTATGTATGGGATTTCGGTCCGTTGGCCCTCCCACCTGTCGATTCAGGAACTATCGATTCGGTTTTCTCAACTGTATTTCTTGTTCCCGGCACCTATACTGTTTCAGTATATGCAAACACTCCCTGCTGCGGTATTGTAAAAGATTCAATCACTTTTACAGTAAACCCCAACACCCTCAATATTTCTTTAACCTATGGTCCCGATAGCATTTGCCAGGGTAGCGAAATGACCTTTGTAGCCAGCCCTTCTAACTACCAAAAATATAGTTTCTACATCAACGATTCATTGATACAAAGCACCTCAAGCGATACCTTTAATACCTATGCCCTAAAGCCCGGCGATAGCGTGTTGGTATTAGGTTTTCAGGGTGTATGCTATACTAACCCAAGTGCAACAATTCACCCCTTGGTTCATGCCATTCCACCGCCCCCCGTACTAACTAATAATATCCCAAGCGATACCATTTGCGGTGGCGATTCCATCACCTTCACGGCTTCGGGAGGGTACGCAGTTTATAATTTCTCCAACGGCAGTTCACAACAGCAGTCCGGTCCCTCCAATATTTGGATAACTAACCAGCTTGGGCAGGGGAACTCTATTTATGTCCGGGGAAGCCAATTCGGTTGCTTCAGTCCGCCTAGTAACCGCGATACAATTATTATAAAACCGACACCTATTCTGTTTGATTCTCTAAATAGCGTAAATATTTGCCAGGGTAATATTGATTTTGTTGATGCCTACCCCGCGGGCTTATCAAGCTATGAATTTTTTATCAACGGTGCCTTGGTGCAGGATAGTAGCTTAAACACATATACCACCTCCAACTTTAATAATCACGATACGGTAGCTGTAGTTGCAATCCTAAACGGATGTCCAAGCCAGGCTACTCCAAAAATCGGGGTAACGGTTAGGCCAACACCAACTGTAACACTCACAAGTAGCGCTGCACCTAGCGATTCTATCTGCCAGGGCCTGCCAATCACATTTACAGCTTCACCTGCAACCGATACCGCTTACTTGTTCTTTAACGGAAGTAACATAGCGCAGGATGGAGCGTCTTCAACCTACACAACCACAACGCTGGCTACCAATAGCAGCATTTCCGTAGTTGTAATTAACTCGGTAGGCTGTCCAAGTATTCCAAGCGATACCATTACTACCACTGTTACACCTGCACCTGTTGTTACAGTGGGAGCCAACCCTGCTCCGGTTTGCATCAGCGCCCCCGCGCAAGCACTAACCGGTTTTTCTCCGGCAGGTGGTATATGGACGGGTGCCGGAACCACGGCAGCCGGAGTAGTTACTCCATCAGCCGCCGGTACCGGTGCGCATGAGCTAACGTATACTTACATCGATCCTAATTCAGGCTGTCCTGGCTTCGATAGTGTTTTATTTACGGTAAATCCATTGCCTGTTATTACGGTTGTTCCGGCTTCGCCGGGTATTTGCGTTGGCCAAAGCGTACAACTGTTAGCCACTGGCGGCACTAATTATGCATGGACTCCATCTACCGGTTTAAGTAATGCCTCCGTCGATAATCCGGTTGCCGCTCCTACTACAACTACGGTTTACGAACTAAACGTTACCGATGCTAACAACTGCTCCGATAGCACCTCGGTTACCGTAACCGTTAGCCCAAACCCAACTGCCACTTTCACGGCTACTGAGGCATGTGCCAATACCCCTACAACATTTGCAAGTACAGTTAATCCTACAACTGGCATTACATACAATTGGAATTTTGGTGATGGCAATAGCTCTACTTTAGCTGACCCTACTCATACTTATACAACGGCTGATAGCTTCACTGTATCGCTTGTTGTTCAACTTGGTACATGCTACGATACTGTAAAAAATCCTGCCGTAGTTGACCCCGCGGTGGTTGCCAATTTTACCACAAACACGCTCGTTTCTTACGCCGATACGCTTGACCCCGTTATTTTCATCGACCTATCAACCAACGCCAATATCTGGGCTTGGGATTTTGGCGATCTGCTAACTTCCAATATCGAATCTCCTTCGCATGTGTACGGCAAGCCTGGTGTTTATACAATCACCATGGTTGCCTCTAACCAATTTGGCTGTAGCGATTCAATTGTTCGGCAAGATTACATTAGCATTTATCCTGTGCCTGCATTATTTGTACCTAACGTATTTACACCGGGCCAAAATGCCAATAACATATTAAAAGTGTTTACCTCCGGTGTTGTATTTTTCGATTGGGGTATATTCGACCGCTGGGGCGAAAAGGTTTATCAAAGCAATAACGTCAATGATGGTTGGGATGGAACCTTTAAAGGCAAACCATCAGCAGCCGGCGTTTATACTTATTACCTGAAAGTAGTCTTCGATGATGGCAGCACACGTCACTACCACGGCGGTGTAACCTTATTGAAATAGCTCTCCTTTAAGACAAATAAAAAAAGGCATTCACATTTGTGGATGCCTTTTTTGCTTATCCCGTTCAGTTACTTTTAGTTACCAACTACGCGGTGGAAATAGGTAATAAACTTCATAACCTCACCCAGGTTGGTCACTTTAATCTTGCCCATCATAAACATCATTTGCGGGTTTCCACGGCCAAGTTCCAGGTCTTCGTAATCGCTTGCTTTAGCTCTTATTTCACAGGTCGGGGTATCAACCAGCCCATCTAATATCACTACATTCTTATTTTCCAGGGTAACTGTAAAGTTGCCACCTGTAGGGCCATCCAATATAAAATGGAACCTGTGTGTAGCGCTGTCCTCTACTTTATCTGCTTTAAGTCGATTGGGGAGAGAGTAAATAATCTCTTTCGCTGTTTCCGGAGTTGTTGCACTCATTTTTCCGTTTGGGTTTTGTGGTGATGAAATATTATTAGGGTTTGTATTTACTGGTTCAGGACTCGTAACCGGCTTTGCAGCCTCTGCTTTAACAGGCCCGGTTTCATTGCTTTGTGTTGCCTTATAAGCACTTTCATAATTAATACCGTCAATGGCAATTTTAGAAATAATTTCTTTCATTATCTCAGTGGTGCCGCCAACAATAGTCCCCACGCGGGCATCGCGGTATGCGCGCTCCATGGTATACTCGCTCATATATCCATAACCGCCAAACATTTGCAGGCATTCATCCGCAACTCTTTTGCCCAACTCAGTGGCTTTCATTTTAGCCATGCTGCATTCCTTAACAGCAAAAATGCCTTTCTCAAAAAGGTCGCAGCAGTAATAAGTAAAACGCTTGGTTATTTCTACTTCAGTAATCAAATCAGCCAGCTTATGCCTAAGCGCCTGGTATTTCACAATAGGTTTACCAAATACATTGCGCTGCTTCATGTATTCCAGCGTAGCTTCTATTTTATGCTCACAGGCCGATGTAGCCATTATAGCAGCAACCAGCCGCTCTAACTGAAAACTCTCCATAATATAAAAAAAGCCTCTACCCTCCTGCCCAACAAGGTTAGCCACCGGCACTTTTACATTGTCAAAAAACAACTCAGCAGTATCACTCGATTTCCAACCCATTTTTTTCAACTTGGTACGGGTAAAGCCCGGTGTATCGGCGTCAATCACAATCAGGCTCACACCTGCAAGCCCCGCTGCGGGGTCGGTTTTAACTGCAACGTTTACAAAATTGCCATAATAGCCATTAGTAATAAAAGTTTTGCTACCATTAATGATGTAGTAATCTCCTTCTCTTTTGGCCGTTGTCCTAATGGCGGCAACATCACTACCGGCACCCGGTTCGCTTATGGCTATGCTGCCTACAAAACTTCCGTCAATAGATGGTTTCAGGTATCTCTCTTTCAAATAATCACTACCCGCACGCAAAATATGGTTAGTAGCCATGTACTGGTGAACGCTAACCGCTGCCGATAGGCCCGCAAACGTAGCTTTGGCTAATTCTTCAAGGTAAACAACTGTATACCAAAAGTCATTATTCGTACCTCCAAGGCTTTCGGGGAAGTTAATCCCTAAAAAGCCTAGTTCGCCCATGCGCTTAAAAACTTCGCGTGGCAACTTTTCCTCTTCTTCCCACTGGTTAACGTGCGGAACAATTTCCTTTTGAACAAAATCTCTTACAGATTGACGGAACAATTCATGCTCAGGATTAAAGTATTGTCCCATAGTTTAGGTAGTTAAGATTTTAGTTATTCAATGGTGGCGGCAATACCACGGTCGGTTATTTCGTCCTTCATAGGCTTTAGCCTTTTAAAGTCACCGTGCTTAACAGCGTATTTGCCTTTGTGATGTATAATATAGGCGCATTGCTCGGCTTGCTCCCAAGTGTGCTTACAAACCTCAACCAGGGTTTCAATTACCCAGTCAAAGGTGTTTACACTATCATTATGAACTATTAATATATTCTGAACGCCAACGTCTTCCAAAACGTCAACCTCCTCTTCGTGTGCAGTTTGATGTGAAACGTTCATAACCACGGTAGTTTTGAAAACCGGGTGTAAAGTTAGCAGGAAAAAAAGCGAAATTCAAACAGTCGTTCGAATTTTTTATCAACCAACTTCAATCTTAAACGAAATGCCAAATGTTCCGCCGGTTTCAAGCTTAATTATGCCTTCTTTATCCTTAAACGGGGTAGGCTTTTCAGCTGTATCAGCACAGCCCAGCCAGGGCTCGATACAAACAAACGGGGCACCAACTTTAGCCCATAAACCTAAATACTTAAAGTCCTTAAAATCAACCGATAAGTAGTGCTCATGCGCTTTTGACTTTATAGTAACCTTGCGCGATTTAAGGTTCTTAAATATCAAGGCATCGTCCTTAAATAAAGTGCTGTTTAGTTGAATGGTATTGGCATTAGCTATTGCCACATCTTTTCTGCCATCAAAATAGCCGTTCTTATCAATATAATGGCGTGCAGCTTTCTCCACATGGTCAAATTCCAGGTAATAATCTTCGTACTTGCCACCCTCAGTAAATGGAACCGCAAATGCAGGGTGCCCCCCTAACTGAAAATAGATTTCTTTATTATCCTTATTAATTACCTCGTACGATACAATTAGTGCGTTGGCCTCTATTTTATATCGTATCAAAAATTCAAATTTATAAGGGTATATTTTTTGCCATTGCTCGTTATTCTTCAACGAAAAAACAATGCTTGTCTCTGTAAGGTCCAACAACCTAAAGTTGGCATTACGGGCAAATCCGTGCTTACTCATGCGGTATTGCTGCCCCTCAATTTCAATTTCATCATTCAAACTTCTTCCAATAACCGGAAACAGCACCGGCGCGTGCCAACCCCAAAAATGCGGGTCTGCCTGCCATAAGTGCTCAATATTATTTTTCTTGTCAATTATCGAAGTAAGTTCAGCACCATGTTCACGCGCCACTACCCTTAAAAAATTATTCTCCAGTTGATGCATTTAGGCTTATTATCTAGTTAGGTAAGTTAAACTGAGCGCAATGTAAACATACCTGCAAATATTTAGTTCTGATAATTTTCATTTTTTATTTTGCCCAAAATTTATTTGATTCACTACAAATTAGAACCAGGCAAGGTTAGCCAGTGGCTGAAATGTGCCTTTAAAGGCACTATTTCCTATCATAAATTGAAATTGACTTTTAAAACTTAAACCAGAGAAAAATGAGAAAAGGACTAACCCTTGTGGCATTAATTACCCTGTTACTAAACACCGGGTACGCGCAAAAGTTATCAAAAGATGAAACTAAAAATATTAAAAATGAGCTAAAAGAATACATGAAACATCCTGAAACCTATAAGGCTAAAATGGATGAAGCTAAGGCAAACCGCGATGCCAGCGATGCCCAAATAACCAGCTTAAAGTCAGACGTTGATGCAGCAAAAGCCTCAGCCGATGATTTGCAAAAAAAGGTAACTGCCGATGAAGATCAGATTAAGCAACTACAGGAAGATGCCGATAAAGCAAAAGAAGCTGTTGCTGCCGCCAAAGAAGCAGATGTAAAAGGAACCCCATCAACCGGTACCGTTTACAAAATACAATTGGGCATGTACAAAGGCTTTAACGTAAATAAATATTTCGACCAGCCACGTAGCATTGGTTACGAACAGGTTGATGGAATGAACCGGTACGTTATCGGCCATTTCCCCGATGAGCAAACAGCCCTTAAGTTTGTTGACGACATCCGCAGGCTAGGTATCCGCGATGCTTTCGTTGCTAAATACATCGATGGCCAGCGTGTTTACGAATGGAGCGAAAACCCTAAATATAAAGGCAAAAAAGTGCCTAACTCTTTAGAAGAAGCACTGGGCCAGGGCAAACCAGCCGGTAAAGGAAAAGCCACTAAACAAGACGATGGTAACTGATAAACGCGATTAAAAAATCTGCGTTAACAAAATAGAAGCGTTGGGATCATCTCCCAGCGCTTTTTTTATGGCCTCATATTCGTATCGAACACCCGTCAAATTGGGCACAAGCATGTCAGTCTTTACTGATACAACAACTCCATCCTCAACTTCAATTTCAAAGTCCTGCTTTTTAATGGCAGTAGCCGGGCTTCGGCCATAAATCCACTCAAAAGTTTCAAACTTTTCCTTACCTAGTTTTTCAACCTCTGTCCATTCCACATCACCTAACTTATGCTCCTTTACTGCCCCCAACTCCTTTATCAGAAATAACCGCAGCTCCTCTGTTGAATTAAATTTGTCAGTTACGTCATTCAGGTTCATCACCGAACTTTTAACCGAGCCCACAGCCTTACTCTCAACCTTAAACCCATTCTCTTTCAAGCAAGCCCTTAGCACATCAAGGTTCGCATTATGCAATAGCGTTCCGTGACTAATAATATTCCTACGGTTAGTAAACTGTGCACTACCCGATATCTTCTTCCCTTTACAAATAATATTGTTACGCGTATCCAGCCCTGCCTCCACTCCAGCCCTGCCAAGCGCATCAATTACTCGCTGGTTAAAATACTTGTAGTTATTAATCTTACTCTCCACAAACTTCGAAATAATCGAAAAATTAAGGTTCCCCTTATCATGGTAAACCGTTCCTCCCCCCGTAATACGCCTTGCCAGTTTTAACTGCCCATTGCGCAAATATTCAAAATTAACCTCTTTATAGATGCTCTGATTTTTACCAAGCACAATGGACTGCTCATTAATGTATAGCAACAAATAATCCTCATCACCGCACACTAAATTGCGTATCAAAAACTCTTCAAGTGCGAGGTTTAAATAAGGGTCATTACTATTTCTGTTATCAATTAAAATCACAGAGCAAGGTTAGGAATAAAAGTTACAGCACAAATATTGTCAATCGTTTACTTTTCCGTTAGCAGGTCTTTCAATTTTATAAAAATACATTCTGCCCCCTCGAAATAGAAAGAGTGTATCTGCAAATCTGTACTTAACTATCGAATCTCCTAGTTGCGCATCATTCCTAAATGGGTGATCCCATTGGCTGCCATTATCGTTACTTAAATCTATATCATAAAATGTGGCCCAATCTTCCCTCGTGCTAAAATATTCATGCTTTCTCTGACGCGCAATAAAGTTAAGATGCCCGCGTATTTCCAATGTATCGAAGCTGTAAAAACTAACAGGACTTCCACGTTGCTCCCGTATATCTTGCATTAATGCTGGTCCAATATTTACACCTAGATAAACAACTATAGCAAAGTAAAAAACGATTTTAAAGAATGGGCTTTCCGAAATAATATCCCATTTTGTTTTGACTCCCATTATATAAAAATAATGATTATCCCCTGTCGAATGGTCTTCATAAGATACAATTCCTTTGCGCTCTTTGCCCCTTTGCGGTAAAAAACATATTCTTCTTTGCATTTCATCCATTTTGCCTTAGGTTTGAACCGTGACTCAAGAGCAAATAAGAATTGTTGAATGTCCCCGCGATGCTATGCAGGGCATTAAAGAATTTATACCTACCGAAAAAAAAATTGCATACATCAACAAGTTGCTTAAAGTTGGTTACCATGCAATCGACTTCGGTAGTTTCGTATCTCACGACCTGATACCCCAAATGGCCGATACCGCTAAAGTGTTGGATGGGCTTGACCTAGATAACTCTTCATCCAAACTCATTGCAATTGTGGCTAACGAACGCGGTGCTTCCGATGCTTGTGCTTTCTCACAAATTGATTGTCTCGGTTTTCCGTTTTCTGTTTCCGAAACCTTCCAGCGCCGCAACGCCAACTCAACCATACAAGAATCTGTTGACCGCGTTAAGCATATAAGAGAACTTTGCGCCAAAAACGATAAGGAGCTTATCATATACATCAGCATGGGTTTTGGCAATCCTTATGGCGATGCCTATAATCCTCAAATAGTTGAGCAGTGGGTCGAAAAACTGGCCCAACTCGATATCAAAACATTCATGCTTAGCGATACAGTTGGCGTTGGTGAGCCCAAAATCATTAAGTATTTATTCTCAACTTTAATCCCGGCATTTCCTTCTCTCGAAATTGGCGCGCACCTGCATACAGCCCCGCACAACTGGAAAGTAAAAGTTGAAGCCGCGTATCAAAATGGCTGCCGCCGGTTCGATTCTACCGTTAAAGGCTTCGGTGGCTGCCCAATGGCCGAAGACGATTTAATTGGCAACATGTCCACCGAAAACCTCCTCAATTATTTTACTGAAGAACAATTAGGCCCAGGCTTTAAAATTCCCGCTTTTGAAGATAGCCTGCGTGAAGCAAACTTTGTTTTTCCCCTGCATTAGCCTAGGCTGTCTTCAATAATTATCGAAATTGCCATTCAAAAAATTAGGAATCACGGGTAATCGCCTTAAATTAGGCTTACAATCTGCTAGTCAACCCTGCGGGATATGAAAAGAATGCTACTTGGCCTTTTTGTTTTATGGTCTGCTGCTGGTTCTGCACAAACCACCCTTAAATTTTGCGTGGAAACCGACAAAGATGGAAAGTGTAAAAAACAGGCTTCCGAATTCACTATTAGCAAAGATGGCGGCACAATTATCTTTGAATTAAAAAGCCCTGCGCCACTTGGCACTTCCAAAGTCCTTTATAAAATATTTAAGCTAAGCGATAACGGCAAAGCCGTTTTTAATAACACCATCGAACAGGATGTGCAGGAAAAATGGAATTGCGCCTGGGAAGAAGCCGTTTTTTACGACCCCGGCACTTATAAAGTAATGGCTTACGACAACACCGACAATCTTCTTTGCCTGGGTATTCTTAAAATATTCACCCAATAATTAGCAGTTTTACACCCGGCCATATAAAAATGCCTTACGCTTATGATAAGAGTATTGTTGATTGCTGTTTTAGGGTTATTCAGTTCCTGCTCCGAGCATAACAATTCCACTCAGGCTGTCGAGCAGCCAGCATCCGCCCCGTTAGCTCCGCCAAAAGATAATTTTACTGTGGGCGTTGTTATCCCATCCGTTCCACTGCGCATGGACGCCGGGCAAACATTTGCCCTTTATCTGCCTAAAGGCTACACCGATTCAGGTAAGTTACCAGCAATCATATTTTTTGATCCACATGGCGATGGCACCGTTCCCCTAAACCTATACCACGACCTGGCCGACCAGTATCATTTCATCTTAATCGGCTCAAACTCATCACGCAATGGCATTCCGCTCGACCAAACCCAAGCAATTGCCTACAACCTATTCGGCGAGGCCAAATCCAGGTTTGCAGTTGACCCGGCAAAAATTACACTCTGCGGGTTTAGCGGCGGAGCCAAAGTGGCTTTGCTAAGTGGGGCATCAAATCCTGCAATTGCAAATATTATTTATGCCGGTGCCAAGGTCGACATTACACCCAATCACCCCATTTCAGTTCTGGGCTTTGCCGGTTTAAGAGACATGAATTACACCGATCTTGTATTATTTGAGCAGAGTTTGAATAATGTGCAGGGTATCAATCACTATCTTATTGAATGGAAAGGCAAACACGAATTCCCAACTGCCGACGTATTTAAAGATGCTTTTATCTTTCTAAATACCAGCACGGTCGAAAACTATAATAAAAAGCAGGCAACCATTACCAAGGAACAATTAAAACTGGAACAGGATAAGAAAAACGAATACCTCCACGCTTTTCAGGATAAGAATCTAGATTGGTGGAAAAAGGAAATCGCAATTCTTAACGCCAAAAAGAAAAACGATATCATGAACGAGCGGCTACTCGGCTTTTTATCCCTTGCCTGTTATTCCATCGGTGGTGGACAGCTGGTCCAGGATAAGCTAGACGTTGCAGAGAAAATTCTTGCTGTGTACAAGCTCGCCGATCCGGACAATAAGGACTGCGATAGCATGCTAACCGTTCTTAGCCAAAAAAAGGCAGCGGGCCCTCTTCACTAAGCTCATATGCTGGTATTATAGTTATATTATTTATAGCATTATATTTGCTGAACGAATTTGATTCATAAACCCATCCTCCCAATAACTTGAAAGGCCTTCTTTACATATTGGTTTTGTTGCTCTCGGTTACAGCCAGCGCTCAATCTATATCAACCACAATCGCCACGGCTTCAATCCGCGTTGATAAGCAACCCGAATATCCTGGCGGTACCAAAGCCATTGCCAAAATGTTTATCGATAGCATTGACCTCCCCAGCGTAAAATGGCAGGAACGCGAAGAACAGGACGACCACCCGGAAATAACTTTATTACTGGTAATAAACGAAAAAGGCCTGGTAGAAGACGTAAAAGTGCTTAAATCCATCAACGCTAAAACCGATGCCCGCTGCGTAAGTTTAGCCCGCAAACTAAAATTCAAGCCGGCAATGCTTGATGGTAAGCCCGTTAAAGTAACCTACAAACTCCCCTTAAAATTCGATATGGAGTTTTGATAATTTTCATTGTTAACAGGAATATTAATTTTGTTTCGGCGGCAGTTATAAGCAATAGAACAATCTTATTAACTATTTAATTCCGCTTCAACAAAAATTGAATCAAAAGGAACAAATATTTATCACCGGCGGCTCATTTCAGGTGTTACACCAATTTCTGTCCAGGCCCTCTTCATCGTGCTTTGTTTTAGTGGATGAAAACACGCTTAAACATTGTTATCCGGTTATTCAAACAGTTCTGCCCGAACATTTACTAATCACTTTAGCCTCGGGCGAGCAAAACAAAACCCTGCAAACCTGTAGTTCAATTTGGACTGAGCTTACAAAAGCAAACGCCGATAGAAAAAGCCTCTTCATCAATTTGGGCGGTGGCGTCATTAGCGACATGGGTGGTTTTTCAGCAGCTTGTTATAAAAGAGGCATACCCTTTATTAATATCCCCACAACCCTTCTTTCAATGGTTGATGCCAGCGTTGGAGGGAAAACCGGAATTGACTTCCTTGGATTTAAAAATCAGATAGGCCTATTCAGCCAACCGGAAGCAGTTTTTGTTTTTACAGATTTCCTTAAAACCCTTCCTCAACGCGAATTAGCTTCAGGTTTTGCTGAAGTTATAAAACACTACCTCATAGCCGATAAAGAAGCATTTACTGAAATTCAGAAATCAACAGCGGATTTTAACGCCCTTAACTGGCCTCAATTGGTTGAACGGAATATCAACATCAAATCAACTATAGTTGAACAAGACCCTCATGAAAATAGCGTCCGTAAAGCTTTGAACTTCGGCCACACCATCGGCCATGCAGTCGAAAGCATCTTTTTAAACCGGCAGGGCAACCACTTATTACATGGTGAGGCCATCGCTGTTGGGATGTTGACAGAGAGCTACATATCAATGAAAATGGGATTGTTGGAGCAGGCTGAGCTAAAACAAATTGAAGCTGTAATACAAAACTATTTTGTATTACCCCATTTGGATGCTGAGGCTCGGAACGATGTATTGCGCTTAGTAAAGCAGGACAAGAAAAACGTAAAACACAAATTACAGTTTACTTTATTGCAGGGTATTGGTAACTATTCTATCAACAATACCGTTGAAGAAGGATTAATGACCGAATCATTGACTTACTATAACTCGCTGCTCAAATGAGTGTTATAAAGATTAGCCACCCTACTAAAAAAATCAGTACCCGAATCCGCATACCGGGCTCGAAAAGCGAAAGCAATCGTGCGCTAATCCTTAATGCTCTATCAGGTAATCAATTAAAATTGCAGAATCTTTCTACTGCCCGCGATACTCAAAATCTTGTTTCTCTGCTAGCCTCAAACCATAAAACAATTGATGTTATTGATGCAGGTACCAGCATGCGTTTCTTAACTGCTTATTACGCTGCTACCAATCAGTCAAAAATCCTTACCGGTTCCGAACGGATGCAGCAACGGCCCATTGCGCCACTGGTAACCGCTTTAAAACAATTAGGCTTTAATATTCAATATTTAGGGAACGAAGGAAACGCCCCTATCGAAATAATCCCCATTAATCTTGAAAATATCGCTGGTGAGGCTTCAATCGAAGGAAACGTAAGCAGCCAGTTTATTACAGCTTTGTTGTTGATTGCTCCTTTTTTACCCAAAGGTTTAAAACTGAATTTTACTACCGAGCTTACATCGCGACCTTACATCGAATTGACGCTTACAATGCTTAAACATTTTGGGGTTCAATATCAATGGGTAGACAATTCTATAACTATTCAAAATACTAAGCTCACTGCGCAAACGTATGATGTAGGTGGCGACTGGTCGTCAGCCTCGTATTGGTATACCATTGCCTTTTTGGCTGATGATGCAGAGATTATGATTGATGGCCTTAAAAACGACTGGGCCCAGGGCGACCAGGTGGTTGCCGATTGGGCAAAGCGTTTTGGTGTTACTACTCAATACAACAACGATGGGGCCTTACTTAAAAAGGTTAAAGCCGAATATCCCTTAATGATGAAGCTTAACTTTTCAGACAATCCCGATTTAGCTCAAACATTTGCAGTTTTTTTTGCTTCTGCCGGTATCACGGCAAACTTTACCGGTATTGATAGCCTTAAGCTTAAAGAAACCGATCGCATAGCGGCGCTAAAGGCCGAGCTGGCAAAAACTAATATGCACTTCGATTTTTCCGATATGTACGAGTTTTACCAGCTAAAGGGAAAGCTTGAATTACCCAACGAAGCCATCCAAACCTACAACGACCATCGCATGGCCCTCAGCTTCGCTCCTCTTGGCCTTATTGGCCCAATTGAAATCGAAAATCCAGATGTCGTAAACAAATCGTATCCCGAGTTTTGGAGCGACCTTAAGTTGGCCGGATTTGAAATACAATAATCTCTCCTAAAATTTCATCAACTCTATAACCTCTTTGCCCGCAAGCAATATTGATAAATCTGCATCCGCTTTAGCAAGCCCGATAATAAAACCACCACCACCAGCACCACAAACCTTAAGATGGTATTCATTGTGTTTTTGTCCCTGCCTCCACACCTCGTGAAATGCCCCCGGTATAAACTCCGGCATTAAATCCATTTGCAACTGCGAAATGATTTTAACGCACTTCATCAGCTCAGTATGTTTCTTTTGCAGAAAAGCGTTGATGGCCATGTTATTTGCCGGTATCAACGATTTTTCAATCGTTTTCATAAACCCGGGGTTATTGCATTTTTCCAAAAACAGGTTCACATAGGGCGATGTTTTGCGTTCAATATGTGTATTTATCAAAAACAGCTTAAGCTTCGCCGTATTACTCTTGGGCATATCAAATGCCTCTGTTACTTCACCGTTAGTTATTAATACTGCCTTATTCAGGTAACATACTATCGGGTCAAGCCCCGAGCTCCTACCATGAAAAAAGCTTTCAATTTCAGCCAACTCATGCTTTAGTTCTGTAATGTCCTCAGTCTTCTTTTTGTTCTTTCGGTACCGGTGATAAATAGCTGCGACCAACGCACCCGAACTTCCCAGGCCGAACCCCTGCGGAATGTTAGAATCAAAATATAATCCCTTCTCTATATCATCTAAAAATTGATTAGTATCATACAACGGCCCAAGCTTTTCATGATGAATAATGTAAGCGGCAATTTTGGCCAGCGAATGATTTGATTTAGTTATTCTTTCATCGCCATCTTTACCTGCAAACTTCATTATCCCGTCAAAGTGTTCAAACGGAACAGCCAGGCCCATGGCTCCTTTATTGATGATATGCTCGCCAAACAACAGCACCTTCGAATAAAATATTTTATGCAATGCCTTAGCTGCCATGATAAGAAGTAGAATCTGTGAGAATAATTAAGGTCAGATGTTACTTAACTCTGAAAGGCCCTTTCCCTACATTATCGTGTATCATTTTGCCCCCTTCGCAATGTTTTTCTAGCTCTGCAAAAATAAAGCTATCCACCTTGCGCTTAATATTGTTAGGATATAGCAAATGTATATTCGGGCCTGCGTCAAGTGTAAAATAAACAGGCAGTTTGGTCTCTTCTCTAAACCGTCTTATTTTCTCAATCATACTAAGCGTAGATGGAGCCAGTAATACGAACGAAGGAGAAGAACACATCATCAAAGCATGCAGCGTCATCGCTTCGTCTTCTACAATACTACCAAATCTTTCAAGGTCACCCTTTTTCAAAGCAACAATCAGGTCGCGTAAATTTTTGTTCGCCTGTGCATAACGGCTGGCGGCAAAAGGGTTGTTCTTCATTAACGAATGTCCAACCCTGCTCGATACTTTCTTCTCAGCGCTGCTGGCAATTAAAATAGTATTCTGGTAAGTTTTAAATGTTGCATGCAGGTTCTTCTCAAAGGGAATGGCATGAATATCCGATGAGCCCTTAACCGACTTTGTTTTACCCCACTCCGAAATTAAAGGGTAAACCGAACGCGCCGCACTACCCGAACCTAATCGTGCATAATGCGAAGCCTTTTCCAAAAACTTATCCTTTGCAACCTTTTTCTTATCCATCTGGTCCTGCAAATCGCAAAGGCACAACGCCAATGCACTCATAGATGAAGCCGATGAAGCAATACCCGAAGAGTGCGGGAACGAATTCGTAGAGTGAATAAACAAACCATACTGCCGTAAGATTGGAAAGTCCTTAGCTATGGTATCAAAAAACTTAAGCATCCTCAGTCGAAAGGCCATATTCTCCTTACCGTCAAAATAAAACTTCAACTCTATGTCCTTCGATTTGCTTTGCTTCTTAATCAGCGTTGCACTGGTTTCTGAGTAACATTGCTCCAACGTAAAACTGATTGAAGGGTTCGCCGGTATTTGAACTCCTGCTTTCTTTCCCCAGTATTTTACCAATGCAATATTCGAGGGGCTCCTCCAGGTAACTTTCTTTATTTCTTCCATAACTCGTTTTTTACTGCCATTGTTTTAAAGGTAGCAGTTTTTTATTTTGATAGTATTAAATCATCCCAACTAAAAACAATGCTAATGCTTTTTTCTTTTAAATAGGCCCTCAAGTCATCAATACTTTTAGTGTTTGTTAGCATTACAAAATCTCCTCCCCATGCACCTAACGATTTTACACTTCCCCAATAATCACCAAACAAACTATCCTTCACCTTGGTCATTTTAAGCTGCTCCGCAACCAAAGTTTCATGTTCATTTATTAGTCGTTCAAACCCCGGTAAATCGTTACACGCTAATACCAGGTCGGTAATTCGCGCCAATTCGCCAAGGGCATACGTTTTGTCCTGCAGTTTTGTTTTGTAATATTGAATCCCTTCTGACGAAAGTTGCTTTTTTCCCAAATAAGCAAAGTATAAATGTTCTCTAAAAGTAGGTTGCCAGCTAACAGGTTCTGAACTTGCTTTACCATCCTTAAGTTGATAAACAATCCCACCATCTGCCCCCGCACACGCTACATCATAACCTGAACCACCTATTGTGTTTTTCAGCAGTTCATATCCGTCCACCCTCGCCCAGTTAGCCAGGCAATAAATTAACGTCGAACTGGTTCCTAATCCCCATTCATTCGGGAACTCCAATCTTGTTTCAACGGCAAAGTCATTGGCTTCGACTAAAAACGCAGAATTAAGTTTTCTCGCCTCTTGCAATATTTTGCTCAGACGTATAGCCTCATCTTGCTTGGCATTTATACAAGTAAAGTCTGTGGTGTCGAAAACCAGGTTAAGCCACGGTTTATTTTGATTATTCAGCGCAACCCAATAAAGCAAATTACTTTTTGCGTTTAAAGTTGTTACGCGCATACTTTGACCAAAGCGGGTAGGCAATGCAAGCGCCGGCGCCCCATCTAAAACAAAATACTCCGATGTAATAAGCAACTTCCCATGTCCATAGAAAGTATCGATATTATTTTGCTCGGTAATTCTCAGCTTCATTCCACTAAGTGGTTTTCAATCGCAGTTTTTCCAAAAATTCCCTTACCGAAGAAACGCTTACTACTTTATCAGAAAAGTAAGATTTTGCCTTACCAACCTCTTCATCATTGGCCTGCATAGAAGCAAGTATATTAGTCAGGTGCATCTTCATATGCCCTGCCTGTATACCTACAGTAGTTAGCGAGCGAATAGCCGCAAAATTTTGAGCCAACCCAACACACGCTATAATTTCCATCAGCTTTTTGGCATTCGGGTTACCTAGCAGTTCCAATGAACGTTTAGCCAACGGGTGTAACGAAGTTAATCCGCCTACCGTTCCAATTGCAATTGGCAAATTCATCCAAAACCTAAACACCCCATTTTCAACCTTACACTCCGATAAGCTTCTATACACTCCATCACGGCAGGCATAAGTGTGCGCACAGGCTTCTACCGCCCTAAAATCATTTCCGGTAGCCATTACTACGGAGTCAATTCCATTCATAATACCTTTATTATGCGTGGTTGCTCTATATGGGTCAATACGTGCAATGTTTACCGCCCTTTGAAACTTCCAGGCAAACTCCTCGGCACTCATATTACCGTAGTCAAAAGTGCCAAGTTCTTCAATTTTACAACTTACCTCTACATGCACTATGCAATCAGGCGTATAATTCGAAAGGATTGACATGACTATCTCAATATCCTTTTCAGTATCATTAAAAACTGTATTCTGCCTTACCCTGTCCGCCAACTGTTTACCAAACTCCTCAAGGCACGAGTTAATAAAGTTAGCACCCATCGAGTCTACCGTTTCAAAGTAGGCCCTTATTTGGTAATAATCAGGCTCAAGCATGCTAAAATCAATTAGCTCCATGTCAACCACCCCACCACCACGTTCTTCCATTTTAGTGGTAATGTGTTGGACACTCTTCTTAAGGTCATCCTTTATTTCACTAAAAAACTTGAACAGTTTGGCTTTATCACCGTGATATATAAAATGAACCTGTCCTACCTTTTTGGTTGATATCACCTCTGTTTTAAAGCCACCGCGCGACAACCAAAATTTAGCCGCATTCGATGCCGCCGCCACAACCGAACTTTCCTCGGTAACCATAGGTATGGCATAAATAGACTCGTTAATCTTAAAGTTTGGCGCAATGCCAAATGGCACCGGGAAATTGGTTAGGGTGTTTTCACTAAACCCATCAAGCAATTTTTGCGATTCAATATTATCATGCCAATACTCGGCAAACTCTTTCAAAACCTCTACCGGATTAGCGTACAGGAAGTTCTTGGCAAGCCAATAAATCTTATCGCGCTTGTTTAGCTTCGAAAACCCCGCTATCTCCTTTTCATTTAACTCCATCGCCTCAAAATTATAATTGGCGCGAACATTCCGCTAATGATTTACCGTTAAAAAGTGGTGAAGATATAATGTTTTACGCCCGCTAGGTATAACATTACCCAAACGGTAATAATATAGAATTTGCCCCGCTTGCCATTTGCCCGGTATAGGCTCAAAATTGTAATTCCCGATTATTATGTTATATTTGTATCGCCTTGCTATAATTAACCCAATAAAAGGCCATATTTTATACTCCCCAATCTATCCCGCAATTTATACCCTGTTTACACGTTACTGTATATCGCTTTTGTCTCATCCATATTTTCGGTTAATCAAATTGGCAAATTGTCGTCTTTACGCTTTAACATTCAATATTCAAATTTATATTTGTCCATCCTTAAAAAATTCAATAAACCATTTCCAATGAAACATTTTCTTCCTTTCGTATTAGCATCTGTTGTTTTTTTATCGGCGTGTAAAACCAAACCGACTGCAAGTGTAGATGCCACTTTCGAAAAACAATTACAGGAGCAGTTTATTAATGCTAAAGAAGGTGATGTTATTGAATTACCCGAAGGCACTTTTACTTTAAACAGGTCTTTGATTTTAGATAAGGTAAAGAATATTACTATTAGAGGAAAAGGCAACACCAAAACCATTCTTTCATTCAAAGGTCAAAAAGACGGTGCCGAAGGTTTACGTATTACTGCCGATGGCATTGTAATGGAAGACTTTGCTGTATTAGACCCTAAAGGCGATTGTATTAAAGTACAAGATGCTACTAACGTTACTTTCAGAAGGTTAAGAGTTGGTTGGAATTCTCTGCACGATCCCAAAAATGGTTCATACGGAACTTACCCTGTAGGCTGCACCAATGTTTTAATTGAAGACTGCGAAGTATTTGGTTCTTCCGATGCTGGTGTTTATGTTGGCCAGTCAAAAAATATTATTGTTAGAAGAAACCGCGTTCATGATAACGTTGCAGGTATCGAAATCGAAAACTCAACCGATGCCATGGTAACTGATAACTTATCCGAAAACAACACCGGCGGTATTTTAGTCTTCGATTTGCCTGAGCTGCCTAAAAAGAACGGCATGCGTTGCAAAGTGGCAAACAACAAAATCATCAATAACAACACTCAGAATTTCGGTGTAAAAGGTACTACAGTTTCCGAAATCCCAGCGGGCACCGGTATCATAGCTATGGCAACTAACTTTTGCGATATTGCCAATAACGAAATTTCAGGTCAAAATACAATCGGCATTTCAGTAGTAAGTTACCTATCTCTGCAAAAGCCGTTTAAAGATAGTATTTACGACCCTTACAGTGGCGGCATTACAGTGCACGATAACAAAATTACACGCGGCACAGGTAGCCCTGACAATACTGTAACTTTCGGCCAACTATTCATTGCTATTTTCGGCGATAAAATTCCCGATATCATTTTTGATGGTGAAATTAATCCCGCATATCGCAATAACGATGGCACCATTAAAAGCGAACAAAAAATCTGCATTCGCAATAACGGTAATGTAACGTTTAGCAACCTCGATATGGAGCACAAAGGCAAAAACCGCAGCAGCGATATTACAAAATACGATTGCAGTTTAAATCCCTTAGATGAAGTAAAATTAAATCAGTAAAAAAAGTGAAGGCTGCCAACTGGCAGCCTTCTTAATTAATAACAACAACAAAAGTTTCAAAGATTCGGAACAAAAAAATTAAGGTCTCTATGTCTTTCGAACTAACAAAATGAATTTATGAGTAATAAAAAGAAACTGAAAAAAGAAAAGCATTATAAACCTGAGAAAAACCATTCTGAAACGAATGAAAGCAAGCAGCATGTATTAACAGCAATCCGTTCATTGGGTAAAGACGCTACATTAAAAAACCTCTTCCCTATGCTCGAAAACAAATTGAGCCAGGAAGACATCATATTAGGCTTAACAGAATTAGAAAAGCGCGGTAAAATCAAAATTGAGCAAAAAGGTATTATTAAGCTATTGGAAAACAGGGAACCTAAAACTTCTCAAAAAGCAGAACACCCTGGCCGCGTAAAGTATTTTTATGGCACGGTAGATATCACTCAGAACGGAGCCGGCTATGTAAGCGTTGAAGGCCTGGCAAAAGATGTTTATATACCCAAAAATGCTACTCGTAACGCTTTGCAAGGCGATGAAGTGCAAATACGCATTACCTCACACACGCGTAGACCCGAGGGCGAAATAATAAGCATCGTTAAACGCGCGCAGGATAGTTTTACTGGCCGCGTTGATGTGTTAGACAAGTTTGCATTCTTCATTGCTGATGAACGCAAACTCAGCACCGATGTATTTATACCGCTTGATGCTTTGAACGGAGCAAAACATCACGACCGCGTTATCGCCCGCATTTTAGATTGGAAAACCGGTAGCAAAAACCCAGTAGGCGAAGTTGTAGAAGTGATGAGTGACCAACACTCATCCGATATGGACATGAAAATGATTCTCATCGGCAACGGGTTCAGTATCGATTTCCCTCGTGGTGTTTATGGTGAGTTAGATCAGTACACTGATAAAATTAGTCAGGAAGAAATAAGCAATCGGGTTGATTATCGCGATGTGCTAACTTTTACCATTGACCCTGAAGACGCGAAAGATTTTGATGATGCTATTTCAATCCGCAAACTCGAAAACGGTAATCACGAAATTGGCGTTCACATCGCTGATGTATCGCATTACGTGCGCGAGGGTTCGCAGTTAGACACCGAGGCAGAGAAGAGAGCAACCTCAGTTTATCTGCCCGATAGAGTTTGCCCCATGCTTCCCGAAAAACTTTCAAACCTGTTATGCTCGCTAAGGCCTAATGAAGATAAACTCACTTTCTCCGCCATTTTTGAGTTGGATGACAAATTCAACATTAAGCATTACAGCATTGCCAAAACCATCATACATAGCAACCGCCGTTTTACTTACGAAGAAGCCCAACAGGTTATTGAAACCGGTCAGGGAGACCATGTTGAAGAGTTACAATTGTTAAATAGGATTTCGAAAGATATTCGCGCTAAACGGATGAAAAAAGGTGCCATCGCCTTTGAAAAAGCTGAAGTGAAATTTAAGCTGGATGAAACCGGCAAGCCGCTCGGCGTAGTACTTAAAATTCGGAAAGACGCGCACTTATTGGTTGAGGATTTTATGCTACTGGCCAACGAAACAGTTGCCCGCTATGGTTCAAAACTACGAATCGGTAAAAAGCTGCTTCCATTTGTTTACCGGGTGCACGATAAGCCAGACCAGGCAAAGCTCGACATGTTCAGTGCAGTCGCAGCCCGTTTTGGTTACGTTATTAAATTCGAAAACCCAAGGCAAGCGGCGGAAACCTTCAATACCCTTTTAAAGAAAGTAGAAGGCCGGCCCGAGCAAAATGTTTTAGAAACCATGGCCATTAGGAGTATGGCCAAAGCGGAATACACCACCGATAATATTGGTCACTACGGTTTGGCAATGGAACACTACACCCATTTTACCTCTCCAATCAGAAGATATCCCGATGTTTTAGTGCATCGCTTATTAAGCGAAATTTTAGGCGATAGCGATAAAATGATTGATAAAGACGAGCTTGAGGCACGCTGCAAAAACAGCTCGGTTATGGAACGCAAAGCCATGAATGCGGAACGCGAAGCAGTTAAATATAAGCAAATTGAATTCTTACAGGATAAGGTTGGCGGCGAGTTTGATGGCGTAATTACCGGTGTAATACCCCGCGGTATTTTTGTAGAGATGGTTGAAAACAAATGCGAGGGAATGGTAAGCGTTGAATGCCTCGGCAATGAAGATTTTGCCTATGAAGAAAAAACTTTAAGGTTGGTAGGAACCCGCACAAAAAAGAAATTCGACTTAGGTGATAAGGTGCGTGTAAAAATACTTTCTGCCGATATTATTTTACGTCGCATTGATTTGGGTCTTGCCGAAGAAAACCCTCAAACAACTAAGTAGTAGTTTGAATCTTGCCCGCAGCATTTTTGCTGATGGTAAAATAAAAAGTGGTTCCGTTACCCGGGGTTGAAGTAAACCATATTTCACCTCCATGCAGCTGCACCACTTTTTTACAAATTGCAAGCCCCACACCGGTGCCGGGATATTCTGATAGGGAATGTAATCGTTGAAAAATCTGGAATATCTTCTCTTTGTATTCGTCCTTAATGCCAATTCCGTTATCTCCTATACTAAACTCCCACTCTGTTTCGCGCTCCTCCACCGAGATAACGATCTTAGGTGCCTCCCCTTTAATAAACTTAAGTGCGTTATCAATTAAATTCTGAAACAATTGATACAGGTGATTAGGCTCCGCCATTATTTCAGGCAACTCATCAACCGTAATTTCAGCCTTGCTGGTTTTAATGGTGCTGCTAAGTCCTTTCAAAACCATTTTCACCAAATCGTTCACATTAGTTTTTACAAATGGTTTGGGTGCCGATGATATTTTTGAGTAGTTCAACAAATCTAATATCAACTGCTGCATGCGCTTGGCCCCATTAACCGAAAAGTCAATAAACTCCAGGGCTTCCGGGTCTAGTTTATTTTTGTAACGCATTTCCAGCAACTGCAAATAACTGGCAATAGTCCTTAATGGTCCCTGCAAATCATGCGAAGCCACATAAGCAAAACGCTCAAGCTCCTCATTCGAACGTTCAAGCTGGGTAGCCCTTTGCTCTAATTCTTTTTGAACCCCCTTTAAGTCCGAAATATCAAACACCATCACCATACCGTAAATAATCTCCCCTTGGTCATCGCGTATGGGCAAATGGTAAACCTTCAGCGAGCGTTCAAAAAAGGTTTGTTCGGTTTCGCTGCTTTCGCCATCCAGTATTTTGTAATAAATCTCCTTTACCCGCTCCCTGTCACTTTCCTTTATCGAGTCATAAACAGTCTTTCCTTCTATCTCATTTTTCGGTTTACTAACAATACCCACCAAGGGCCCTTCGGCAAGAATGTATTTCAAATTCTTATCAAAAATAAACATGGCCGCCTTAGGCAGATTGCGTGCAATTTCCCTATACAATTGCTCCGAAATTCTTATTTCTTCCTTAGCAAGCTTAACTGCGGTAACATCGGTGGCCACACCTAATATGTTTATCTCATCACCTGTAATTGATGGAATGGCTTTTTTCACCATTTGCATCCAAAGAGGCTCGCCGGTATCGCGGCTAACCGTAACCTGCTCTGGAAACTGAACGTCTTTTTTAGAACTTAGCGCTGCTTCATCCTGCCGCTTAAACTCCTCCAGTTCCTTGGCAGTAAAATGCTCTTCGGTATCATAATGCCCCTCCATTTCAGTTGGGCTCTTGTTATACAATTTTGCCAATGATTCATTCGCCAGTAAATACTTTCCGTTCACGTCCTTAACAAAAATCATATTGGGCGTCGAGTCAAGTATCAACCTTAAAAAGTCCTTTTGCTTTTGCAACTCTATCTGTATTTTTTCTTTCTCAGCAATTTCGTTTTGCATGCGCGAATTCACCTCTTGCAGCTCCTTAGTTCTTTCTTTTACCTTCTCCTCCAGCGCATTATTTAACCGTTGTAGTACATCCTGATGCTTAATCCGCTCCGATATATCACGAACATGTATCAAAAGGGCTCGTTGACCTTTAAAATCAATGTGCGCAACACTTACCTCAATAGGCACTACCTTACCCGAAAGCGTAATGCATTCGCTTTCAAACTTGCTAACAATTCCTTCAATAATTTCGGGCTGAGACTTTCTGATTTTTTCATGAACTCTTTCCGGCGAAATATCGAAAATGGTTTTCCCAATCAGTTCCTCGCGGCTGCCCTCATGAAGTTTACAGGTAGCCTCATTTACATCCAATATAACGCCAGCAAGACTTTCAATATAAATGGCATCAGGCGAGTTGTTGAATATATCCCTGAAGCGCTTTTCGCTGGCTTTTAAAGAGCTATCCGCCATCTTGCGCTCCTTAATCTCCTCGTTCAACATCTGGTTGGCCTCCGAAAGCTGGCGGGTACGTGCTATTACTTTCGATTCCAGGTCCTCTTTAGCGTAAATCAATTCCTCTTCCAAACGTCGCTGCCGTGCAATTTCAGTGGTAAGCACAATAACACCCATAAATTCGCCGCTATTATCTATAACAGGTTTCCCGCTCAAGCGCATCCAAACGCTTTCGCCATTGCCTTTCCGCATTATTATATCATAGCTATCCGATATCCCTTTTTTCCGTAATCCCAACTTGGCTTTGGTAATGCGCACGTTTTCCTCGCCATGCATAAGGCCAAAAACAGATTTTCCAATAAGTTCAGTCGTAGTATAGCCAAGGGTTTTGCAAAAACGCTCGTTCGCAAATACAATTATGCCTTCTGTGTTAATGCAGTAAATACCCTCATTAATCAATTCAACAAGGTCTCTAAAGCGCACTTTTATCTGCGCGCCCGAGTTGCCTGTAATTGAAAAATATTGATCTGTTAATGGGTTTTCTGCCATTCGTTACTAAGTGGAATGTAATGAAAATTAACGCTTTTGTAAATTATAGGTTTTTTATTTTTAATATCAGCTTACACTCTCAACGTTTACTAAAGTTACGCTTAATTAGTCTCAATCCGTTTTGTAAAATACAAAGTTGATGTTGTAGCGCCAACCTAACCAATCCTCATATAATTTGAATTTTACCACACTTCAGCCCCTTCGTTTAATTATGCCAGGTCCTTTCTGCTAACCCCTTCAAATTGCAATATAAAATCCTTCCCAAAAACCTGCGAAGGTGTTTTAGCCCCTGAAGGCGGTTCTTTTTCAAGCACACTTTGTGCAATTTTCACTGCTGTGTGCGCTGTCAGGGTATACCCTTCTGGCAATGTTAGCATAGCCCTGTACACAGCTCCGCTTTTGGCCCTCACCTCACCCCATACCATACTGGTAGATGTTTGCCGTTCTGTTTCATTTGGTCCCGCAGGCCTTTGTTTAATTCGGTTAATCAAAAAATTCTTTACAAAACGCGCACGTAATAAAAACCCCAGGTAATTACTCATCTTCATGCTGTCAATTACCTTTTTGGGTAATACATTGTAAACTGTTATATTCTGAATACCGGTCGACCTGAACGCCGTTGAAATGTCTCCCCATGATATCGCTACTCCGGTTCTTCTGGTACCATCAATTTCAACCTGGCGTAAAACCTTACCATTCTGCACCTCAACCAGTTTTCCATTACGCCTAAGCAAGGTCGGGTGTCCAAGGTTTTCTGCAACGGTTATCGCAGTTCCGTGCGAAATTCTTCCACCCTTCATATACAACGCCAAGTCAAGCGCATCTGCATTCGGCATTTTTTCTTTAAGATACAACGCCAGGCAATCACTGGGCACAACATCAAAACCAACACCCGACATAAGCATCACACCTGCGGCAGTAGCTTTATCATTCAGTGCAAACATATTTTCAAAAACCTGGTATTCACCGGTTATATCCAAATAATGTGTTTGGGCTTTAATACACGCATTTGCCATTATATCCGAAGTATACATAAACGGTCCTGCACAATGTAGAACCACCTTAAAATCTTTGATTTGCTCAGATGTTTGCTCAACGCTATTTAAATCGAAAGCCTTATGTGGCAAGTTTAATGCGCCTGCCAGTGCTGACACTTTTTGCTCATCTCTGCCTGATAATACCGCCTTCATCCCTGCTTTGGCGGCAAGCTCACTTATAAGTTTACCGGTGTATCCGTAACAGCCATATATCAAAACGCCTTCTTTCATTTTTATTGATTTTTAGGTAACAAGTGATGCAAATTTAATTTATGTTTAACCGCACTAACCTCCAATAATAATGTTTTTTACACGGCTATGACAAACCAGCCACATTAATTAGCATGAACATATACTTAATACCTGGTTTGGGCGCCGATAAGCGGATGTATACGCACCAGTTAAAAGTGCTTCCCAATGCCCTAGTTCTCGAGCATTTGGAACCAATAAGAGGTGAAACTCTTACCCGGTACGCAGAGCGAATGGCAGCGGGAATTGATACCTCTACTCCCTTTGCATTAGTCGGCACTTCTTTAGGTGGAATTGTTTCGGTGGAACTATCAAGGATACTCAAACCCGATAAGATTGTATTGATTGCCTCCATCAAAAACAGGGATGAAATGCCCACATTCATTCGATCAATGAGCATTCTGAAACTGCACCGTCTCATTTCCGGAAATCGGTTTAAAAGGCTAAATAAATTAATGGTAAAAAGGCTCGATAGCCGGGGCGACTCACCGGCAGCAACTATTATAAAGCAAATGACTGACGATGTTTCTTCCGATTTTATTGATTGGGCTATTAACGCTATTGTCAACTGGCATCCACCCCAAAATTATAGAAGCGATATTGTGCACATACATGGCACAAACGACCAACTATTTCCAATTCACAAAATAAACAACGCCATTGCTATTAAAAATGGTTCTCACGTAATGAACATGACCATGAGTTACGAAGTAAACAAAGCATTGCTTAAAGCGCTGGAGATTGGCTAGTTGATGTATACCGTTTTGATATTTACAAACTCCATCAAACCATGCTCCGATAACTCCCTTCCAAAGCCGCTGCGTTTAATACCCCCAAAAGGAATCCGGGCATCTGATTTTACAATATCATTAATAAACACATTTCCCGTTTCAAGTTCTGAAACAAGCTTTTCGGCATTTACTTTATCAGCCGTCCAGATGGACGCTCCTAATCCATAAACTGAATCATTGGCAGTAGCAATCGCCTCAGCCGCATCCTTCACCACAATCACACTCCACACCGGTCCAAAAATCTCTTCCTCAAATGCGGTAACTCCTGGCTTAACATTGGTCAATACCACCGGCCTAACAAAATTTCCCTTCCCTGCGGGTATATCCAAACCATAATGGGCCACTGCCCCGCTCTTAACCGATTCTTCAACTTGTCTTTTCACCTTATCCGCAAGGTCTACACGAGCCAACGGGCCCAGGTTTATTGTAGCGTCAAAAGGGTCGCCAACTTTCAGCTTTTTAACTGCTGCTATTAATTTATCGGTAAACGCCTGCGCCACTTGTTCAACAACAATAAACCGCTTTGCCGCATTACAACTCTGCCCCGAATTAATACTTCTCGATTTTATTGCTCCCGATATAGCAAAATCCAAATCAGCGTCATGTAGCACAATAAATGCATCGTTGCCACCCAACTCCATAACGCATTTTTTAATGTGCTTACCCGCTTGCGCCGCAAGTATGCTACCGGTAGCATCGCTACCGGTAAAACTCATACCGCTTATTCTTGGGTCTGCAATAAGTTTACTAGCATCTTCGTTGGTTAAAAAATAGTTCTTAAAAACACCATCGGGCACTCCGGCTTCAGCAAAAATATCCTCAATCGCCCTTGAGCATTGAGGCACATTCGGCGAGTGTTTAAGTATTGAAACATTACCCGACATTAATGTCGGTATAGCAAACCTAAACACCTGCCAAAAAGGAAAGTTCCATGGCATGATTGAAAAAATAATACCCAACGGCTCAAACCTGATATAGCTTTTAGATGCATTGGTTACTACCATCTCATCCTTTAAAAATCCGGCCGAGTTTTTAATATAGTAATCAAAACCACTCAGCACTTTACTTATTTCATATTCTGCTTCGCTAATAGGCTTACCCATTTCTAGGGTAATAAGTTCGGCATATTTTCTTTTGCCCTTCTCCAAAACATCTGCAACACGTTTCATGGCTGTAGCGCGCGCTTCAACTGTTAGCTTTCTCCATTCTTTGTAGGCCCTCAACGAAATATTCAAATCCGGAAAAGGATCCACCTCAAATTCCTGTACCAGTTCGTTGTTAACCGGGTTTATAGTAGCGTACTTCATTCATTCATCATTTCGGTGTTAAAAATAACAGCATTCACAACAGATGGTTTAAAGATTTACATATTTTACTTTAATCCAAATATCATTATTCCGACCCTTATCATCCGTGCATGAAATTTTTATCCGGGTATCCTCCGGCGCAAAAAACTCTTTTTTATGCGCATCACTCTTTTTGTAAAACTTGTTGTTTATATACCAATAAACCGTTTTTACATCACTGCTCACTTCGCAACTTAATTGCAAAGGCTCAGGCGCCTTTTTATCAATATAATATTCTGTCCCATTTTTAGGTAGTCGTATAGCCGGTCCACCCTCCACTGAAATCCTATCACACTCGGGGTTATGGGGTGGTATCTTTTCATAGGCAATTCTGTTTTCATCAAAATACGATTGCATATCTGGTGGCACTACCTTATACATTTTCCTCTTATAGCCACTGGCAGGCATACAGCTTTTGCAATAAGAAATCTTCTCATCCGCCGAAACAGCCACTTCCCGCATGTTCATGCATTTTTGCGAGTTAGATACTAATGGAATAAAATAATCCATCACGGTATTATTACAAAAATCATTTGGCACTTTTCCGGTTTCCGAGCAAACTAATCTTAACCCGCACTCCTTTGGCATACTATACCATTCGTTAGTCGAGTTATAATCAATAGTGTTGAAAATCTTAAAAAGCAGCGGCGTTGCTATATTGGCCCCGCTCAACTCAGGCACACCCGTTCCTGAAAAATTGCCAACCCACACGCCTACCGTATACCTCATGTTGTACCCAATACTCCAGGCATCGCGCTTACCATAACTTGTGCCGGTCTTCCATGCAATACGTGGCAAGTGCATACTACTCCCCCAGCTAACCGGCAAATCAGGTCGGGTAATTTTCGATAATATCTCAGTAATCATAAAATCGGCTGACGGCGAAAGAATCCTCTTGCTGCTTTGTAAAGAATCCTTTTTTGTATCGCGTGTTGCAACAATATAATTGGGCTTTACAAACAGCCCTCCATTCGCCATGGCACTGTATAACCCGGTCATTTCCTCAAGCGTTACACCACAGCCACCTAGTATCATCGAAAGCCCCAATTTCCTTTCATCCTTTTTAATCTGCCTGAAATTGCAATCAATCAATTTATCAATCATTTTATCCGTCCCTAATTCGTTCAACGATTTAACTGCTGGTATGTTTAACGAATTTTCAAGCGAATATTCCATTGTCACAAATCCATTAAACTGCCTATCAAAATTTTCCGGCTGAAATCCATTTATGTTTATAGGCACATCTGTTATAATCGATTTTGGGGTCAATATCCCGTTATCAATACAAAGCCCATACATCAGGGGTTTAAGTGCACTACCGGGCTGCCGTACAGCATCAGCACCATTTACCTGCCCCCCATCCGATTTATCATTAAAATCTGCCGAGCCTATATAGGCTATTACATTATGCGTCTTATTATCAATCACCACTACCGACGCGTTATGAATGTTATATGAGCTCAAACCACGCGTATATTCGCCAACCAAATTTTCCAGTTTCATTTGGGTGTTCATCTGTAAATTGGTGCGTATTATGTCCTGCTTAGCGGTGCGTTTAAGTTTATGCGCTAGGTGCTGCACCAAATTGGGGGCATCACTCCTTTTGGCATCTAACGGTTCTAGTAACGCGTCACTTATTTCCTTCTGCTTAAAAAGTCTATCAGCGGCAAATCGTTTAAGCCATTTGTTTCTTTCCTTCACAATTAAATCGTTGTGCATCCCCAGCCTTAACGATGAAGGTCTATTAGGGATGATAGACAATGCCGTAACCTCCGCCAGAGACAACCGGTCAGGATTCTTTTTAAAATAAAGAATAGAGACGCTTTTTACCCCCTCAACATTACTGCCATAGGGAACCAGGTTAAAATACAATTGAAGAATTTCATCCTTACTATACTTCCACTCCAACTGAAAAGCCCTGAAAATCTCCCAAATTTTATTGAAGTAGGTCCGCCCTTTGGGCTCAAGCATCCGTGCCACCTGCATAGTAATGGTAGAGGCTCCCGAAGTACGTTTTAAGTGGAGAGTATTCATTGCGGCAGCTCTTCCTATTGCAAAAGGATTGATACCTGGATGGTAATAAAAAAACTTATCCTCTTTATAAATTAGCGTTTTTTTTAGGGTCGGCGATATTTCACCTAATTCCGTCTTCATCCTCCACTGCTGGTCACGGGTTAAAAAGGCATGTATTACTTCGCCTTTACTATCCAACATAATGGTAGAATACTCAATATTATCAGGCAAAGGGAATAGCCGATTCATTAGCACGAACAGCAAAAACAAGCCTGCTGATACAATTACAAACCACTTTAAATATTTGAGAAAACGGGCTTTCACTGAAGATTATAAATAGAACGCAAATCTGTGCTATTAGTATGAATTTGAAAGCTAATTATTTTAATGGCTCAGTTGTTTTTCATCTGCTAATCGGCTTATAAACCCATTTATCCGATGCAGGATATTTCAGACCCATGGCTTCAGGTCTAATCGGCCTTCGTTCAAATCCCCCGCCACAATTAGGACATTTATTGCGCAAAACATTTTCAGTGCATTCTTTACAAAAAGTGCATTCAAAACTGCAAATCATTGCTTCGGTAGAATTATAGGGCAAATCCTTACCGCAGTTTTCGCAACATGGCCTCAACTCAAGCATATTTCAAATATAATACTCTCGGGCTTCCTAATTGCATGGAGGTAATGACTAATCGCACGACCACAAAGCAGCCCTTTAAGGTTTCTTACCCAAAAACTTCTTTCCGCCACTATTACTTTTCTGCGAAAACTTGTTGTTTCCTGAACCTGCTGGTGGCGAACCACCACCTTCAGTTTTTTTAGCCTTATTAGCCCAGTGAGATCCTCCCGTATTGGCGGGCAAACTACTGCTCTTATTGCCATGTTTATGCGACGATGGTTTCTTACGAACTTCCTTTTTAGGGGCCTCATAATTGCTATGCAGCTCACTTTGGCTCATAGGGTATGGATGTGAATCATTAACCGGCAACTGCTTACCAATAAGCTTTTGTATATCCTTTAAATATGCCTTTTCCTCTCCATCACAAAACGACATCGCTACTCCGCTTAAACCCGCACGTCCTGTCCGGCCAATCCTGTGAACGTAGGTTTCAGGAACGTTCGGCAACTCATAATTTATAACGTGCGAAAGGCTATCAACATCTATCCCTCGCGCTGCAATATCTGTAGCAATCAACACCCTTATTTGCCTATTCTTAAACCCGTTTAACGCGTTTTGCCTTGCATTTTGAGACTTATTGCCATGTATAGCCGCAGTACTAACTCCGGCCTTTACCAGTTCCTTAGTAATTCTATCCGCTACGTGCTTGGTGCGCGTAAATACCAGGGCGCTTTCAATAGCTTTATCTTTCAACAAATGTATCAGCAGGTTCTTCTTATCTCCTTTTGATACATAATAAACCGATTGCTGTATCGCATCAACTGTCGATGATACTGGAGTTACTTCCACATTAACCGGCTCAAATAAAATGCTGTCTGCCAGCATTAAAATAACAGGCGGCATAGTAGCGGAGAAGAACAGAGTCTGTCTCTTAACCGGCAGTTTGGATATTACCTTCTTTACGTCGTTAATAAAACCCATGTCCAGCATGCGGTCTGCCTCATCCAACACAAACATTTTTACGTGTTGCAGATGCACAAAGCGTTGGTTCATTAAATCAAGCAATCTTCCTGGAGTAGCTATTAAAATATCCACTCCGCGCTTCAAAGCCTCTGTTTGCGAATGCTGTGATACACCGCCATAAATTACGGTATGGCGCATGCCCGTATGTTTACCATAGGCGGTAAAGCTTTCCCCAATCTGAACAGCTAACTCGCGCGTTGGCGTTAATATTAACGACCTTATCGGCCTATGGCTATTATCTTGCTTCTGATCGGCGCTTAAAATCTGTAGGATTGGAATAGCAAATGCAGCCGTTTTTCCAGTACCAGTTTGGGCACAGCCTAATAAATCCCGGCCCTTTAATACTATAGGGATAGCTTCTTCTTGAATCGGTGTAGGTTTAGTATAACCCTCGGTTTTTAAGGCCCTGAGGATAGGCTCTATAAGATTTAAATTTTCGAATGACATGTTATTTGTTTACCCGGTTGTATTGAAAATGCAAATGATAAGATATCAATTGACCGGTGAGATTTTAGATTTTGTTTATTTGCACACAGCGCTGACGGAAGGCGGGAGTGAATGCTATTTTATACTACAAAGATATTAAAAAATGTGAGAATTCGGAGTAAATACCGTTTTACAGCAATTCAATTAAATTTGCCGGGTTAAAATAATGCAGTCGGTATGAGTAGTAAAATAAGTGCAGCAGTAATTGTTATCCTTCTGGCCGTTTCGGGCTATTTTATTTTTCAGAACGTTCAGTTAAAGAAGCATCTTAACGAGCAGGAAAGTGCTAGTGAGTTAAAGAAAATTGCCCCAAAGGAGCCCGAAACCAAACCGGCAAATCCCGATGGCGTAAGCCCGTTTGATAAACCAAATGTTGACCCTGTAGCCAGCGAATTTAAGACTCAACCAAACTACACCGATAGCCTGCCGGTAACTATTCTGAAATTTGAAAAGACAGTTTATGACTTTGGGCGAATTACCGAAGGCGATATTGTAAAAACACAGTTTAAGTTTACAAATGCAGGTAATAAGGTTTTGCTCATTATCCATGCGCAGGCATCATGTGGCTGCACGGTTCCAACAACACCCAAAGACCCAATTAAACCTGGCGAATCGGGCGTTATAGATGTGCAATTTAACAGCGTAGGTAAAAAGGGCGAAACAACAAAAACCGTTACCATTCAGGCTAACACCAAACCTATCGAATCCGTGTTGCTTATTAAAGCAACCATAGTCCCCCGCAATAAATAATGGCGCGTATAATGGCATTTGATTTTGGGCTTAAAAGAATTGGTGTGGCGGTAACCGATCCCCTGCAGATTATTGCCAACAGTCTCGAAACCTTACCGCGTAAAGAAATTTTCAACTTCATAAAGCAATACTGCACAAGGGAAGAGGTAGAAGCCTTTGTTGTGGGATATCCATTTAGCCATGGACATGCCGAAAACGAAATCACCCGGCACATTGAGGTCTTTATTGCAAAATTGAATGAGCTTTACCCCGATAAAAAAGTGACTAAAATTGATGAAAGCTTTACTTCAAAAATTGCCTCACAAACCTTATTTCTAAGTGGCGTAAACCGAAAACAGCGTCACAACAAGGGGAATATCGACGCCATATCGGCCAATATCATTTTGCAATCCTACCTCGAAATGAAGAAACTTTAGATTATGCAGATTGTTGTAGGAATGAGATAAAATTTGGAAATTCCGATTCGTAATTCGTATTTAGCGCGCTCAAAAAACAAAAATGATTCTTCCTATTGTAGCCTATGGCGACCCTATTTTAAGAAAGGTTGGTGCTGAGATAACCAAAGATTATCCCGGTTTGGAAAAGCTTATTGATGATATGTATGAAACCATGGTAAAAGCCAAAGGCGTTGGCCTGGCTGCGCCGCAGATAAACAAAAGCATCAAACTATTCATCATTGATTCAACTCGGATGTACGATGAAGAGGAAAAGAATGAAGGGCTAAAAGAGGTTTTTATTAACCCCGTTATCACCAAGGAAACCGGTGATGACTGGCCATACGAAGAGGGCTGTTTAAGTATTCCCTCTATCCGTGAAGATGTTTACCGAAAGGATAAAGTAAAAATCGAGTATTACGACCGCGCGTTTAAGCATCATAAAAGAGAGTTTACCGGTTTAACTGCTCGTGTTATTCAGCACGAGTACGACCATGTAATTGGTAAACTATTCATTGATCATCTTAAACCTTTGAAAAAGAATTTGCTAAAAGGAAAGTTGGATAAAATTTCGAAAGGGATAGTAGATGTAGATTATAAAATGAAGTTCCCTAAAGTATAGGTTGAGCCGAGATTGCCATTAACACTCGCAAATAGCTACTGAACAATCAAATCCTTATCAGCCGGTTGCACGCCTTCATTACCGGTGCTTAGCACAAATTTCCAATTATGGCTACGGTTTCTTTTCCAAATAGTGCAGTAGGTACCGCCAAAATGGTCTTTACCTTTGGTTTCGATAGTATAAGTACCGTAGGTATACCCAAGTTCGCCTGAATATGCCACATCCGAACTAATTGGCACCCACGTTAATTTTGCTGTGTTGTCAGGATATTTACTTAACAGTTGGCCAATAGCATCAATGCCGGTTGTTGGCGAGCTAAATTCCCTTAACATGATGGCCGAACTGTCCGCATAATGCATAAAAGCAGCATTACGGCCTTTTTCTTCCGATACCTGCGAAAACGCCAAATCAGTTTTCAATAAATCATCCTTCAGCGAATCGCGGCGTGCAACTAATTCCTTCTTATCTAACTGATGGCTTGCATGTGTTTGATTGCAACTACAAAAACAGGCGGCGATTGCAACTATGAAAAAGAGACTCTTCATAATAATAAATTTTAGTTAAACAGCTTACTCACTAATAACCTCAACCGACGGTTCTTTAATTTCAACCACCTCTAGCGATGAATCTTCTACTACAATCGGGCCGCCGGTTTTCTTCCTAAAGGTGGTTCGGTAAACGTGGTCCCAAAATTTCGAGCTCACGCCAAAACCGTTATCATGGTCGCTATAATGGTGTATCATATGGTGCTGCTTTAAATCCAGCCAAAATTTGCTCTTAAAGTTGGCATGATGCAGGGCATAATGAGTCATATCGTAAAACAGGTAACCAATAACAAAACCCGGGAAAAACGCCGCAACATTATCCACTCCCAGTAAAAATTTGAAAGCGTAATAAAAAATAACACAAAGCGGAAGACTGATAGCCGGAACCATTACCAGGCGCATACTATCACGTGGATAATCATGATGAACCCCGTGAAACAAAAAATTGATTTTAGGTCCGTAGGGTCCTGGTGGCGTCCAATGAAAAACAAAGCGGTGCATATTGTATTCGGTAAAAGTCCATACGGCAACGCCTAATATCATAAGCGGCACTATGTATAAAATACTTAAGTGGTATACAAAAACAGATTGGTACAAAAAGTAAACTACCAGGGGGACATAAATGAAAAGCGGTATTGAAAAATGAACCCTTGAGAAAAAATCAAGAAAGGGTTGATTAAACATCGGGACCGACTCATCTTTATTCGACACAAATTGTTTGGCCATAATTTATCAAGATATTTGGTTCCGCCGCGAAGGTAGGCAATTAATAGAAAAGCGGCCTTAAGGATTAACATTTCGTAGCAAAACAAGGTATCAGTGCACCTTGCTATTGTATCCTAAAAATCTAATTTACAATACCTTATGTCGCACCTAAAAGTTTTTGCACACTACTTATGCATAAAACACAAATGCCGTCCCTTTCCCAGGTTCGGCATTTGTAATTGAGGAGGTAAGTTGGTGGATTTATTTTGCTATAAATACGCGTTTAGTAGTTACTGATCCGGCATTGTGAATTGAAACCAGGTAATATCCATTGGCCTGGTTATCTAAAGCAATGTTGGTAGTTTGAAAGTTGATAGGTAGCATTTTTATGGATTGGCCGAGAAGGTTGAAAATCTGCAACTGTGCGTTATCACTCAATACGGTGCCATTCATATTTACGTTTAAAGTTGTGCCTTCGGTTATAATAGTAATCTCCTTTTTACCCTGTTCATTTATTCCGGTGGCACCCCCTTGCAAAACCGTAACTGTTGCTTCTGCGGTTGCACTGCACCCTATATCATTGTATGCATATAAGTTTACTGTGTAAGTTCCCGGAACCAAATACCGTTGCGTTGGATGAGCAACACCAATTATTAAGGTGCTATCACCAAAATCCCAGTTAAAGTGGTCGGCGTTACTGGTTAGTGCATCAAAAATAACGTCCTGGTTAACATAAATTTGAGTGGGAGGAACACCAATGGTCGCTACAACAAAATTTCCATTCAGGTAAAAATTGTTGGCGGCAGTATAATCGTTATAAGTATATACCACCTGGTAGCTTCCTTGTGCCAGGCCGCTAAAAGTTACCGGTCCCGCTACATCATAATAAGTTTGCAATACATTGTTATTCGAATCAATTAATTGGCATTGATCCCACGTAATGCTCGAGTCCGGCGAAATAGTTATACTACCGCCAGTATTGCTGCAATTAGAAGGCAGAGATGTGTATTTAACCGACCTCGATACAAGAATTTGAAATCTGTTAGTGCTGTTATCATCGCTATCTAAATTAACCTGGTAAAAGTTTTCACGCAGGTCAATAGTGTCTGCCATCTTATTATCAATTAATCTCACAATTGTTGTAGGATCAAAGTTGCTTAACAGGATTGCGTTAATAGTATAGTTGCCCGGGTAACCTACGTGATATCCCAAATTAATCTTCTGCGCATCTTGTAAAGTTCCCGCGCCGTTTATAGAGCAGGCCACCTTGTCTAAAGTATAAGAGTAAATCTCAGGTATACCGGCAATATTGCTAAACACATAATATGCATCCTGGTGTATGTCGTACGAAGGAACAATGCCCTCATCAAAATAGATCGTAGTCTCATCCGAGTTTCCGGTAGGCGACAACAATCTAAGTTTTAAAGTCTTTCGCTCTTGGGTGGCAAACAACGCAGTACTAAAAGCAAGTATAAGGAGGGTAATTTTTAAAGCTTTCATTTGCTACAATTTAAATTAAAGTTCATACAGTCTTTGTGTCCGTTTAATCCCGACTTGTTTTGAATTTTCGGGCATAGACTGTTACCCAACTATACGCCCTTATTACCGTTAGGTTGCGCCTTAAAACAGATTGAAGGCGCTTGGTTGTTCGATACAACTTTCAGCTTTAATTACCCTTCAAAATGATGTAAAATTTTAGCGCAAAAAGAGGCTTAACAAGCTGTAAAATGTAGAATTAAATCTGCACGTTTACCAAGGTAAAACAGCAAGCGCTTGGTGCAAAACAAAGTAGCCGATGTATATGCGGGTAGAAAGACTTTGGACTATAATCCCAATCCCTCTTTAATACTTTTTATTGCCTCTAAAATGGCCTCGTAATAGTTGCCCTTTCTGAAAGCAGGTGCCATCTTTTCATCAACAATTCTATGGCAAACGGCAGGCGGTAAAATGTTGTCAAGTGCAGACCCTGTAACTATCGTTACCTTTCTTATTTTCTGGCCATAGGCAATAATAATCGCCTTATTTTCACCCTTATCTGCCACGCCCCATTTATCACCTAGGCGGGTTACATAACTGCTAAATTCCTTTTCATCGCCATACATCTTCTCTGTAACAGTTACAATTGCTATTTCAATACCTTTTAACGAATCGCGCAGCATGGTTTGTGCCAATAACTCTTTCACTGTATAATCAAGATTTTTCACTTGCTCATCGGTAAAATCGCTTTCATAATCATTCACAAAACCAATAGGCGAAGGAAATGTACTTGTTCGCTGTGCATTGGCTATAGCAACCGAAAACAAAAGCGAAAGCGTTATGATAAAAAATTTCACTGGCATCAAAAGCAATTTAAACTACAACATTGATAATTTTCCCTTTCACAAAAATGAACTTTTTAGGCGCAGCTCCATTAGTCCATTTCTGAACATTTTCCAGGGCAAGCACCTGCACCTTCACTTCCTCCTCTGTTAAATCCAAAGGCAACTGAATTTGTGCCCGCACCTTGCCATTAATCGAAACACCATAGTTATGCGCGGTTTCCACCAAATACTTTTCATCGGCTAACGGGAATGAGGCGAAGTTAATACTGGTATCACGCCCTAATGCCTGCCATAGCTCTTCACTAATAAATGGAGCAAATGGCGCCAACGTTATTAGCAACGGCTCCAAAATCTTCTTCTTACTACAATTCAACGCAGCCAATTCATTTACGCAAATCATAAACGAAGATACACAGGTATTAAACGCCAGGCGCTCAATGTCCTCGGTCACCTTCTTAATTGTTTTATGCAGAGCCTTATATTCTGCTTGTGTAGGTTCTTCATCCGTTATTTTCCAATCACCTGCATCACTGTAAAACAACCTCCAAAACTTACGCAAAAAATTATAAACGCCGCTAATGCCCTTATCATCCCATGGCTTGCTCTGCTCAATAGGCCCCAAAAACATTTCGAACATCCTAAAACAATCTGCACCTACTTTATCAATAACATCATCCGGGTTAACAACATTGTGGTAACGCTTCGACATTTTCTCTACGGCCGAACCGCAATGATATTTGCCATCTTTGCTCAACACAAATTCAGCACTTTCATACTCAGGTCTCCATTTTCTAAACTTCTCTACATTTAAAATGTCATCCTCAACAAAGCGGACATCAACATGGATTGCAGTCAATGCTCCCAGGTCTTTCAAATCATCAGCAAGCTCGTCATTCATTCTATCCACCGACACAAACACATTCGGTTTGTTGGCACTTCTATATACAAACTTCGATACCCCCTGTATCATTCCCTGGTTCACTAACTTCTTAAAAGGCTCATCCGTTTCAACATACCCTAGGTCAAACAAAAACTTATGCCATAACCGCGAGTATAAAAGATGCCCAACCGCATGCTCAGTGCCGCCAATATACAAATCAACATTCTGCCAGTAATTCAACTTATCCTTTGCAGCAAATTCATCGGGGTTATTGGCATCCATGTAACGTAAAAAATACCAGCTGCTGGCAGCATATCCGGGCATGGTGTCGGTTTCGTAACCATTCTTAACCCATGCCGCATTACTTGCTAAAGGCGCCTTACCATCACCGGTCGGTTTGTACGATGTAACTTCCGGTAGTATTAGCGGCAGCAACTTTTCATCTAATGGTATTGGTATATCATTACTCTCACCCTCTCCCACAAAATTGCCATCCGGTTCACCAACAATCTCGTATCTAATTGGGAATGGTTCACCCCAATAGCGCTGCCGGCTAAAACCCGCATCGCGCTGCTTGTAGTTAACCTTGCGCTGCCCAATTCCCTTTTGTTCTATCCAATCCAAAATCACCTTTATCGCATCCTTAACCTCCTGTCCATTCAAAAAGTCCGAATTAATCATTTGGCCCATCTTATCCTCAATGGTAGCACCGGGATGCATACTTTTGTCAATAATCTCTACGATAGGCAAACCAAATTTCTCTGCAAATTTCTTATCACGCTCATCATCAGCAGGCACAGCCATAATAGCGCCGGTGCCATAACCAGCCAAAACGTACTCAGCTATCCAAACAGGAACTTCTTTTCCGTTAACAGGGTTAACAGCATAACTTCCGGTAAAGGCGCCGGTTACTTTTTTCTCTTGCTGGCGCTCAACATCCGTGCGGCTTTTTACATAAGCAATGTAAGTTTCAATTTCTTTTCGTTGCCCGTCGGTAATTAAAGATTCAATTAAATCATGCTCCGGCGCTACTACTAAAAAAGTAGCTCCAAAAATGGTATCAGGTCTGGTCGTAAAAACTTTAATCTTCCCTCCTGCTGCAGTTTCAAAATCAACAAGGGCGCCTTCGCTCCTGCCTATCCAGTTGCGTTGCATTTCTTTCATGCTTTCGCTCCAGTCTATGCGCTCCAGGCCTTCCAGCAAGCGGTCGCTGTATTCTGTAATGCGCAAAAACCATTGGCGCATTTTTTTCCGCTCAACCGGGTGGCCGCCACGTTCGCTCTTACCATCCTTTATTTCATCATTGGCTAATACAGTCCCCAGTGCAGCACACCAATTTACCTCGGCATACGACAAATACGCCAACCGGTAATTCATCAATATGTTTTCCTTTTGCTCGTGCGTAAATGCCTTCCATTGCTCTGCCGAAAATGTTTCGTGCTCGTTTTTATCATGCTGGGCCCATTCCCGGCAGCCTTTTGTTTCAAAAAACGTAACAAGGGTCGATATAGATTCCGCCCTGTTTAGCTCTCTGTTATACCAACTTCCAAATAGTTTTAAAAATATCCATTGCGTCCATTTATAATACGAAGGGTCGCAGGTCTTTACTGCTCGGCTCCAATCATAGTTAAACCCAATTTTATCATACTGTTCTCGGTAACGGGTTATCGCCTTTTCAGTAGTAAGAGCCGGGTGCGTACCCGTTTCAATAGCATACTGTTCGGCAGGCAACCCAAAGGCATCAAACCCCATGGGGTGCAAAACATTAAACCCCTTTAAGCGCTTGTAACGCGCAAAAATATCACTCGCCACATACCCTAGCGGGTGCCCCACATGCAAACCCGCACCACTAGGATATGGAAACATATCCAGCACATAATATTTCGGTTTGTTATGATCTTCTGTAACCTTGTAAATATCCTTTTCGGCCCAAAATTTCTTCCATTTCTCCTCTATTTCACCAAACTTGTATTCCATCTCTTACTTCAGTATTAATTGGTTCAAACCTACATAATTTAATAATTTGGAAAACAAACAATTTGCGTTTTTGCTTTTCCTCAGGTTATGGTAGTTTCTTTCCTTCGCATCTTTATCATCGGGATTGCTTAAAAATTTATCACTACGGTCGTTACTTCAATCAACTCCGTCTCATTAAAAATAAATTTGTAAACTTTTGTAAACTTTTGTAAACTTTTTTGTAAATCATAATATATAAGTCTATTATTTTCAATTACATAGAATCGTAAAAATGCTCCCAAAATGGCCTATTTCAAAAGTGTAAACCTTTTATAAATAATTGAATTTCTATTACTTATAACAGTATTTTGGACCATTTACCCGTTTTTCGACTCGAAATTTAAGCATTTTATCCTCTTTTTAAGCCATAACGTTTACTTCATATCATGGTCGTCATGTAACTAACATCCCACAATCCGGCAAATGGCAAATTTATAATTTTGCCATTTCGTATTATGTTACGAATATAAGCTCCTTTAAATTGCTAAAAAAGGGGTGGGCATAAGTAATCAAGAACAAAATGGGTGGCCTCACCATTTTGCCGGCTAACGTGGCTATTTAGCGCTTAAGACAATAACAGGAAGGTATTCCGTCTGCCGCCTTTAACACAACTTTAACCTCATTTACCCCATCCTTCGCTCCTTATCACGTATCAATCTACTAGTGCCAGTCGTTAATTATCAAAACCTTTGGGTTTCGGCTGCGTTAGTATTTTACTATTTTCGCACGGCTTTTAATTGATTAACCAAAAAGTTAGAATGAAGGATATCATAAAGTTTTTCCTTATTGCAGTGTTTGTTGCAGGTTGTTTTAGCTATACATCGGCACAGGTAAATCAGGATACCCGTAAAAAACCTGACCCGGCCGATAAGTTTACTGAACTAATGAGCCTGGTGCGCAATTACTACACCGATACGGTAAACGAAGAGAAAATAACCGAGGACGTCATTCAAAAGGCTTTAGAGGACCTCGACCCACATTCTTCATACGTCCCCGCAAAAGACGTAAAAGTTTCAGAAGAGAAGCTCGTAGGCAATTTCGATGGCATCGGCATTAGTTTTCAGATATTAAAAGACACGATAGTTGTGTTAGAGGTAATCCCAAGTGGACCGTCGGAAAAAGTGGGCTTGCTGGCTGGTGACAAAATCATTAAGGTAAACGACACCATTGTAGCCGGCATTAAAATTGGCAACGATGGGGTTATTAAAAAGCTTCGCGGCCCTAAAGACACCAAGGTGAACGTTAGCATTATGCGTGCTTATGAGCATGGTTTAATTGATTTTACGATAACCCGTGGCAAAATTCCAATTTTCAGCGTTACAGCCTCGTATATGGCCGCACCGGGTGTAGGTTATGTTAAGATTGAAAGATTTGCCGCCAATACCATGCAGGAGTTCATTACTGCAGTGCAAAAGCTTCGCGATGTGGGCATGCATGATATTATTATTGACTTACAAGGCAACGGTGGTGGTTACCTTTACACCGTTATCGACCTTTGCAACCAGTTTTTGGGCGAAAACGAACTAATAGTCTATACCCAGGGAGTTCACTCGCCATATTATCCTTATTATTCCAATAACCGCGGAACGTTTAAAGATGGTAAAGTTGTAGTAATGATAGATGAAGGTTCAGCATCGGCATCCGAAATCCTTTCAGGGTGTCTTCAGGATAATGACCGCGCTCTACTGGTCGGTAGAAGAACTTTCGGTAAAGGTTTGGTTCAAAAACCATTTACTCTTTCCGATGGCTCCGAGGTTAAACTTACCACAGCGCATTACTATACCCCAAGCAAAAGATGTATCCAAAAGCCTTATGGTGCCGGTAATAAAGAATATCGTGAAGATTACAAGGAAAGGTTTGAATCCGGGGAATTGTTCGGAACAGATACCTTTAAATACACCGACACTGTAAAATACTACACCAAAAACCGCCGCGTTGAGCATGGCGGAGGCGGTATTATGCCCGATTACTTTGTTCCTTATGATACTAGTGAAAATTCCACCCTCTTTAATCAACTCGTTCGTAGAGGCGTTGAAAACAAGTTTTGCCTCGATTATGTCGAAACAAACCGCAAGGAATTAATGACAAATTACCCTACTGCAGATGCCTTCTTCTATAATTACGCAGTTGACAAAAATGTCTTGACTCAGTATTGGGCGGCCGCCGTAGCTGATAGTGTAATAAAACTTTTGCCCGGTAGTAATCCTAAAATGTTTGAAGACTACTTTACCACGGTAAAAAATGATTCTGCAGCCGACTTTGCAAAAGATTTTACCAAATCCGAAAAGCTGATTAAGGCAAGATTAAAAGCCACAATTGGCCGCAATCTTTTTGACGTTGGTATGTTTTACAGGGTTGCTAATGCCACAATCAATAACGTTTATGCCGAAGCGCTTAAGGTAATAACCAGCCCTGAAAGGTTTAACGTACTACTGCCACATAACAACGATATGGAAGATGGTAAGAACAAAGGTGGCAAAGGTGAAAAACTGAAGAAGAAAGTAAAAATTATATCTGAGTAAATAGAACGGGGTTATGGCAAAAATCGGCTTGTTTTACGGTACCGATACCGGGAACACTGAAAGGGTTTCGAAAAGAATAAAGGAATTAATTGAAGCAAAGATTGGCACCGCAGAGGTTGACTTGCTTGAAATTTATAAAAAGAAGAAAGATGATATGGCTAAGTATAACCTGCTTATACTTGGCATGCCCACTTGGTACGATGGCGAATTACAAGGCGATTGGGAAGAGTTCATTACCGAAATGCAGCAAATAGATTTTACCGGCAAAAAAGTAGCCTTCTTTGGCCTTGGCGACCAATATGGCTATGCCTCATATTTCTGCGATGCACTTGGTGTATTTAGTGAGATAGCTGAAAAAAAAGGTGCTCAAATTGTTGGTTCATGGCCCATAGCTGGTTACGAACACGATTTCTCCAAAGCACAACGTGGCGATATATTTATAGGCCTTTGTATTGACACCGATAATCAGGAAGAATTAACCGAGCAGCGTATCTCAGCTTGGGTACCTCAGGTTTTGAGTGGCTTTGAGCATTAACCAATTAAAAAAAATCCCGATTAAGCCCTGGCTTCTTAAACCGGATACATCGATAGCTTTAACTAAAGTTTCTTCAACAAAAGCTCTACCCCCATGTCTGTAAATGTAATTACATAACGTCCGTGTGCATCCTTGGTTACAACAAGTTTATGAAGCAACGGAAGCCTATGATTCCTATCACTCCACTCACCAATTTCAATAACACCTGCTGCCGGCAAATAATCCCAATGGGCATTCTGTATGGCAATATCCGGAACCGGTGCTTGAAGGATAAACTGGTGGTTATCATTAAAAATGAGAGTTGTCTTTTCAAAAACATTAATAACCTTTGACATTATAAACGAATCAGGCGGATGATATCGCTCTGATGTTCGCGCAATCTCAACTCCCCACTTCCCTATTGGAAACTCAGCAGTATTTGTCTGCCCAAATGTCGTGGTCAAAACGAAAAAAGAAAACAAACTCAAAACAACAATTTTCATAAACACATATTTAATACTTATTGACGAATGAGAATTTGATTTTACAATAAAAATCTTGCTCACAATTAATCCCCTTCCTTCCGTCCCAATAAATTACTTCCCTGTAACTACAATTTTCTTGGTGTACAATTGATTTTCAGAAGTCACAACCGCCGAATAAGTTCCCTCAGCAAAACGATGTAAGTCGAAATCAATTCTGTTAGTTCCCGCAACAATCTGCTCGTTCGAACTCATTACCTTTTGGCCAAGCATATCATAAAAATCTACAGTTATTTCCTCATTCTTTGTAGTTACTACAGTTAACTGAGTCTTTCCTGAAGTTGGGTTCGGAACAAAATTCATAACCTCAAATGCACCGGTTCCGGTAAGCATAGCCTGCACAACATCAGTATACTGGTAACTACCATTATTATCAACTTGTTTTAACCTATAGTAATAGCGTATTCCTGGAACCACATTCAGGTCATTGTATAAGTAGTAATTATCTACTGAACTGTTATCATGACCGGCTACAACGCCAAGTGTTGACCATGTTGCGGCATCTGTGCTACGTTCAACCTGGAATTCACGGTTGTTTATTTCACTCGCTGTTGCCCATCTTACCTGTATCGAGTCATTATTCATTGCCTCAGCCTCCAGGTAAATCATTTCAACTGGTAACGCTAATCCGTCATTCGAACCTCCCAGCCAGAATTCTGAGAACTCAGTTACATTCATCTGAACGTAGTGTAAACCGGTGGTACCACCTGTTTGTACTGTAGCTCCTCCTCCGTCAAATGTCGATGGTCCATTTTCCAGCGATGCCAATGTGTTCGGACCGAATACTCTATAAATACCTGATGGCGAGGTATTGTCGGTATAAACACCGTTTTCGTCATGCTGGTCGCTAAAAGTACTGGTGTATTTAGTTACATAAACGTTGCCAAAAGAGTTCACAACATCTGCCTGCGCACAACCCGCCGATTGGCCCGTTGCATTAGTTGCAACATAATTGGTCCAGTATTTCAAATCCTGGTATTCTGCATCGCTAAAGTATAACCTCACATCCACACCGTTACCATAACTACCTAAAGCGTGCGCCGCATGCGATAATGTTGATTTAATAACAAAGTGTCTTTCCATTGCATAACCAACATAACCGTAACATGCTGTTGTATTGGTTGCCGCATTTGGTATAGCAGGTAATATAGGATCCCTATAAACGCTTACAGCTACTGAATCCAGGTTTTTGCTATTGTCCCTTATTTCAGCAACAGCCGTATTGTTATTCGCATTGCTGGTTATCAGGTTACCAAACTCATCAAGCATATTAACCTGGTAAGTCAGCCATTTACTTCCAAAATCCGCAGTTTGGTGACACCTTAA
>CAIOTH010000090.1 GCA_903861145.1 uncultured Bacteroidota bacterium
CTTATGTTCGATGCGGTGTACCCAGTAGCCGGTTAAGTCAATATATACAAAGCAGAAAAAATAGATCCAAACAGGTGGGGAACTCCAATGAAATAATTGAACGTACTTAAGAAGGAATGAATATGAAATGATAGAGACCGAGAGCTTAAGAGTGTCTTTTAAAATGTTGGTCATGCCGGAACTGAGACTGGCTACTGAGTCAATCATACGGACCTGTTCGCCTTTATAGCGGGCATATATGACTTCAAGAAGCATTGAGATGGTGAAATAAGGGAAGGCGTAATATAGCAGCAGCTTACCGTAACTTTCCATAGATATCAGGTTTGAGAATGGAATTTAGGATATGTTACTGACAATATAAAACGAGGAAAAGTTGAGCGCGTAAGGATTATAGCAATGATGCCATCTATTAAACTATTGCTTCGTTAAGTTTAATCTTTCCTTTCTCAATGGGTACACCCGGCAGTGTAAAGTAAAAAGTAGCGCCACCATTTACCTTTCCTTCGGCCCATAGTCTACCACCATGTTTGGAAATAACTGCGTGAACCATTGCCAGGCCGACACCGGTGCCCTCAAACTCGGATGGCTTATGCAGGCGTTGAAAGACGCCAAACAGCTTGGTGTAATATTGCATATCGAAGCCTACGCCATTATCCTTGATGTAATAAACATCTTCACCTTCCAATTTCCGGGTGCCGATTTCTATTACGGGATTTAATTCGTTTCGGGAGTATTTGATTGCGTTTGAAATGAGGTTAACCCACACCTGGTACATTAATCCTTTATCGCCAAAGCCGGGCTTTAACTCCTGGAAACGGAAACGGGCTTTTAGTTGCTCGTTGGCAAGGCGCAATTGGCTTATGGCGGCTTGAACGAGTTCATTCATATCTAACTGCTTTTTAACCGGCTCGGTGCGGCCCAGCCTTGAGAAATCGAGCAGGTCATCGATAAGCTGGCCCATTTGACGGGTATGTTCTTTAATGCCGTGAAGCAACTGTTTACCATCCTCATTTAAAACCTCGCCGTATTTTCTGCTTAAGATTGAAGCATAGCCAATAATTACCTGAAGAGGTGAGCGGAGATCATGGGATACTGTTGAAGTAAAAGACTCAAGTTGCTTATTGGCAACTTCAAGTTCGGCAGTTCTTAATTGCACACGCTCCTCCAGTTCGGCATTTAGTTTTAAAATCTCTTCCTGCGCTTTAATCTTTTCGGCTTTATCCTGGGCCTCGCGGATAGCGCGAAGGATTTTGGATGGCAATGAGATTATTCTGTCCTTAACCAAATAATCGGTTACCCCGTTCTTGATTAGTTCAACGGCCCTTTCTTCGCCTATAGTACCTGAGACGATGATGAAGGGTGTGTTAGGGGATATTTTTTGCTTAAGATGAAACGCATCGATGCCGGTGAACGAGGGCAACGAGAAGTCGGAGAGAATTACATCGGGAACGAAATTTTTAAGGGCGTTTTCATAATCTTCTTCGGTCAATACCAGCTCGACGGTATAATTAATACCACTCTTTTTAAGATTATAAAGAACCAAATCCCTATCGTTGGGGTCGTCTTCAAGAATCAGTATTTTTAATTTTGTGTCCATAACGCAATATTTAGTAAGGGCTTTTATTTACTATTATCCAGTAGAGGCCTAAGTTTGAAATTGCTTTAAAGAATTCTTCGAATGCCACGGGCTTAACTACATAACTGTTAACCCCCAACGAATAGCACGTTTGAATATCGGGGTCCTCGCTTGATGAGGTAAGAACCACCACGGGTATTTTGCTTGTCCGCTCATCGGCACGTATAGTACGCAACACTTCAATACCATTTACTTTAGGCATTTTTAAATCGAGCAATATTACCTTGGGCTTAAAGCTTATTTCGCGACCCGAATAATCACCTTCGGCAAATAAAAAATCAAGGGCTTGCGCACCATCTTTAAGGTGGACCAATTTGTTAGCCAAGCCGTTTTTTTTCAATGCCCTGATGGTCATTTCAGCATCGCCATCATTATCTTCAACAAGTAGTATCTCTATGTCTTCATTCATGATTATTCTTTTTGGGTAATGAAAAATAAAAAGTGGCCCCTTCGTTTTTTTTTCCTTCGGCCCATACCTTTCCACCATGCCTTGTTATAATGCGATGAACGATTGCAAGACCTACACCAGTGCCCTCAAATTCCGTATCTGAATGCAACCTTTGAAAAACACCAAACAACTTACCGACATAACGCATATCGAACCCTACTCCGTTATCTTTTACATAGTATATAACTTCTCCTTCGGTGAGAGATGAACCGATTTCGACCTGTGCGGTTTGCTTTAATCCGGAATACTTTACGGCGTTAGAAATTAGGTTTATCCATACCTGCTTAATGGCAACGCTATCGGCCTCAACGGGTACTAAATCATTTATTTTAAACTCCAGTTTATGCCCGTTCTTTTCAGTTTTTAAATCATTGCAAATGCCCGCAGCCATGTGCTGCATTGATAAGTTCATTTTCACTAATTCTTTTCGGCTGAGGCGCGAAAAACTGAGCAGGTCATCAATTAACTGGCCCATCTTTTGGGCATTGCTCATAATGTTATTCATTAGCCTTTGGGCCTCGGCATCCAATTGGTGACCGTAGTCTTCCATTAATATTTGCGTAAAGCCATGAACGCCGCGCAGTGGCGCGCGCAAATCATGCGACACAGAGTATGAAAACGATTCCAGCTCTTTATTAGCTGCTTTTAAACGTTCCTCGGCCTTTTTGCGCTCGGTGTGATTGAAAACTGTGGAACGGCTTTTTACAAAGTTTCCGTTATCATCAAAAACTGCTATTGAATTAACCAGCGCCGGGAAAGTTGTACCATCTTTTCTTTGAAACTCATATTCAAGGTCGTTCACGTATCCGTTTTCAAGATAGCTGGCAAAAACTTCGTTAAATGTACTTAAGTGAGCCGCCCTGCTTTTAGGTGTGAGCAAATCCTCGTACTTCATTTTCCCTACAACCTCATTGCCGGAATAGCCCAGCCAGTGCAAAAGAGTTTGATTAATGTTAACGATAAAGATGTTCGAGTCTACCGAAAAGTACCCGCAAGGTGCCTGGTCATACAATTCTTTTATTTCGTCATTGGCTCTTAGTATTTCGCGCTCATTTCTAATGAGCTGCGTTACGTCAACCACGCTGTTAATGATGTATATCAATTCGCCTTTTTCATCTATCACCGGCTTATTAAAGGGACTCCAGTATCTTTCTTCAAAAATACCATCAGGCCTGCGGATGTCGTATTTCAGAACGGCCATGGCATGGGCTGTTTTTGTCTCAATTACTGTATTAAACGAAGTACGGAGATTTGAAATTCCATCCGTCCCAGGATCGTCGGGATTTTCGGGGAAAACTTCGAACAGTGGCTTGCCCACGATTTCATTCCTCTTTGTCATGGTAGCCTGCAAATATTCATCGCTAACGGCATCAATAATTAAATTGGGTAAAAGGATAAGATAGAGCCCGGGAGCAGATTCGAACATGGCTTTGAAATCGGAAAGCTCCTTTATTCTTTTATCCAATTCATTGTTCCATTTGGTAACCTGCCGACTATGTTCTTGCTGCTGGCGCAGGTAACTACCAGCGATAAAAAGCAACAAGAAGGTAAGTAATATCAATAACACAAACAAAGCAACCAAAGCGCTATTAAAGGTTGCTATGTTTTGTTCATTAGTCTTTTGCCTTTGCTTAAGCAGCGCACTTTCCTCTTGTTGAAGGTTATCGGTAATTTGCCGAATATGATCAGTAATTCGCTTTCCCTGGCCAGTTGCCACTAACGCAGACGCAGCGGCTAGTCCGTGGTTACTTCTTAATTCGACCGATTTAAATGAAAAATCGAGCCGCTGTTTCATATAAACATTGAGCGAATCGATGCGAAGTTGCTGACGGGGATTATCGGAGGTGAGCGATTTTAATTGTGAGATGTTAGTGGAGAAGGCTTTATCTGCTGCCCATAAAGGTTGCAGAAAGGTGCTATCATTTGAAATAATGAATCCGCGTGAGGCGGTTTCAATATCCTTGGCCAGCAATAAAATATTGCCGGATTGATACAGTACCAGTTGGGTATGCTGTACCCACCGAACCGAATTGGCCAATTTTTGATTGCTTTGATAAACTACATACCCTGTTAATCCTATGCCTGCTACAATGATGCAGGACAACGCCAGTAACTTTTGATTGAGGGGAATTTTAGTCATGGTCTTCTTTCGGATTCAAATACAGCACATCCAGGCAGAATTACCTGTGCAACTAAAAAATGTAGCCAATAAACCCATTCAAGTATTTATTGTTATGTTAATTTTTTAATCTTTGAATTAAATATAGCGAATTAGGTTGGTAAAGTCGCTCACCCGAAAGAGTGAAATTTGTTAAATTCTTGTCTTTCGAGTCAACTTTCTAATTCTAAATGATTCATTTTGAATCAATTTACGAAATTGTATTATATCGCAATATGCTGAATATCAAATGACTCCTTTTTACAGATAGCGGTTTTCCGTTTGGCAATTGGTCAATAAAAAAAACCATCAGAGATGGCCTTTTTTTTCTGATAAGGGTCTTTGCTAGCGCGTAATCATTATAGATTTGGTAGAACTGCTGCCCAAAGTAATTACACGGATAATATATAGGCCGGTTGCATACTCGCTCAAATTGTAACTTTTTTTCAAACTCTGCACATTCGTAACCTCATCAACCTGCAACCTTTCCCCTAAAGTATTATACCATTCAATTGTTGCATTTGCCGGTTGAGGTATTTGCAAATCGATAAATACCTGACCTGTACTTGGATTTGGATAAAGATTGAGGCTGATAGCCTGATCCATGATTGAGACGCCAGTTGTACCCGCAACAACTATACTGCCTGCTGATTCGCAATTATTTCCGTCGGTAACTGTTACGTAGTAGGTTCCCGGAGCAAGATTATTAATAACAGCAGTTGAGGCACCGGTATTCCAATGATAAGAATAATTACCTATGCCGCTTACAGTGGCAGTTGCCGTGCCATTATTGTTTGCCCCGGTAGCCGGAGTTGACGACATTGTTAGTGATGGCCCCCCTATATTGCTAATAGATGCAGAACCGGTGGCCGAACAACCTTTACTATCGGTTATGGTTAAATTGTAATTACCTGCAGCCAGGTTATTTGCAGAATCGGCAGTTTGTACGGGTGAGGTGCCCCATGCATAATTATAAGGCGGATAACCACCCAACACCCATGCTAATGCGCTACCCTGGGCCTGCCCGCAAGGCGAGGGTGTTGGAATTGCAGAAGCAAATAACCCACCGGAACTGTTTTGAGGTAAAGTGTCAGACTCAACCACTGAACACCCAATGGCATCAATAATAGTTACCGTATAAATACCGCTTATTAGGTTGCTGATGGCAGAGGCCGTAGAGCCGTTACTCCAGCTATAGGCATAGGGCGATGTACCGTTAAATGGCAATAAATTAATTGCACCACTACTATCGCTGCATACAGGATACTGACGAATCCAAGAGCCGGTGCCTATTGGTTCGGGATTATTAATTACTGTAACCGTAGTTGAAGAGCTGCATCCGTTTTGGTCGCTTATTGTAAGATGGTAGTTTCCGGCATCTAAACCGGTTAAACTGCTTAAGGTGCTTGAGTTGCTCCAGGCATAAATATATGGAGTACTGCCACCGTTAGCCATAACATTAATAGTGCCGATATGGCTGTTGCAAATGGTTGCAGTTGCGATTGCATTTATGCTAACACTATTATTAGTAATAGTTAAAGGTAACGAAGATGATGTAGTACAACCTGCAGCATCCGTAACTGTTACAATATATAATCCGCCCTCCAAACCATTAAGTGTAGATGTGGTTGCTGTATTGCTCCAGGAATAAGAATACGGCGGACTACCAATACCGGGAAAAGCAGTAATTATACTACCGTTGTGTTGTGTACAAACCGGTGATGTGCCCGATAGCCTAATGTTCAATCCATCATTTGCAGTGTGCACATAACCGGTAGCGGAAACGATGCACCCATTAGCATCGGTAATTGTTACTTTATAAGTACCGGCAGCAAGACTATCAATAAATGCCAGGCTTCCACCGGTGCTCCACTGAAATTGTAATGGGAATTGAGCACCATGAACGGTTGCCAAAAGCACTCCATTATGAGCCGCACAAATGGCGTTGGTAGCGCTTATTACTGTGGTTAAACTATCGGGAGAAGAAGTTACCATGATTGTATCCTTTATTTTGCAACCATTATTATCAGTTATAGTAACTGCGTAGCGCCCTGCAGCGATATTGTTTGTTGAGTCGTGGGTGCTGCCGGTACTCCAGGCATAGGTGTAAGGTGTAGCACCACCTGCTGCAAACGCCGTTGCTGAACCATTACTTGCACCGCATGTGGGTTTATGGATAGAGACAGAATCATGCGTATTGCTGGTGCCTACCCATGCCCTTCCATCGGCAGTACAGCCATTGACATCGGTTACTACAAGATCGTAAACTCCTCCTTCAAGATTATTAATGGCTGCCGTTATATCACCGGTGCTCCAGAGAAACGAATAAGGGGGGGCGCCGCCGGCCGGGGCACTGGCGGCTGAACCGTTATACAGATTGCAGCTTGCCGAGACCGTAGTAATGTTAGTAGCGATGTTGGCAGTATTATCGAGAATGATGGCTATGCCATGACCAACACAACCATTATTATCATAAACATTTACCGTATAAATACCGGGTGCCAAACCATGTATGGTGGCTGTGGTTGCGTCATTGCTCCAGTAGTACTTGTAAGGAGCTTCACCACCCGTGGCCGCGGCTGTTGCCCAACCTGTATCTTTATCGCAAAGGGCATTAGCACTTGTTACATTAACAGTTATTGGTATGCTAACATTAGTTACTACTACGTCAGCATTTGCAACGCATCCGTTTATATCTGTTACGGTAAGTAAATAATCACCGGCACTTAACCCATTTATCGATTCGCTGGAGAAACCGTTACCCCAGTCGTAATAGTAAGGCGATGCTCCACCGGTAGCTACAACACTTGCTGAGCCCTTAAATCCATCGCAGGTATCGGGTTTTGATGAACCATTGACATAGATGATAGAATCGTTCCGTGCAATGTATGCGCTCGCGCTTGCACTGCACCCCCGAGAGTCGGTAGCGGTTACGTAGTACGTACCTGTGACACCTACAAAGTTAGAGCTTGATATATTGTCTGAAATTATGTCTCCTGCCCCACTCCAAAGATAATTGTAAGGCGCTTGACCGCCATATGCTACTGCCAGAATATGTCCTTCGCTTTTGCAAATAATTGCCGAAGTTGACATTCCGATGCGAATGTTTTCAGTGCTATCGCTTATGGCACGGCTGGCCACAGCAGTGCAGCCGTTAGCATCGGTTATGGTTACAGCATAATTGCCTGCCGCAAGACCAACGTTGTAGCATAAAGCGCCGTGGCTATTTACTCCGTTGCTCCAGGTAAATAAATAAGGTTCTGTTCCTCCAGTGGCAATTCCTACAAGTACGCCATTGGCCCTGCCGCAAAATGGAGGTGATACTGTATTGAGATAGGGAACTATTGCATCAGTAGTAAACGGAATGATTGTGAAATAGCAATAAGCTACACAGCCACGTGAATCTGTTACGGTTACCGAATAGTTGCCGGCTGCCATATTTATGGAGGTATCTTTTGTAAAACCGTTGCTCCAATCAAAAGTATATGGAGGTACACCACCGGTGGCAGTAGCAACAGCCCAGCCGTCGGGTACACAGTGGCTGTTGTGTGTTTCTACACTAATCATAAGCGATGATGTGGTATCGGGTAGTGTAAAACTGGTGTCAGCGGTGCAACCCAACTGGTCAACTATGTGTAGCTTATACACTCCCCCCGCTAAAGAAAAAATTTGATTGGACGTAGAGCCGGTATTCCATGTGAATTCATAAGGGGCGATGCCACCAAACGGATTAGAAGTGGCAGAGCCTCCGCCCTGGCAAGTTGCGGGAAATACCGACACATCGGGTATTATATTACTGGTAGTTTGGGTGTTTACGGTGCCGCTGGCTGTGGCAACACAGCCTTCAACATCAGTAACGGTAAATGAATAAACACCGGCACTTAAACCTGTTATATAACTGGCATCGCTGCCATTGCTCCACTCAAAAGATTCCACAGTATAAAAGCTGGAATAGTTAGCAGTTGCGGTGCCGATTGGGATACAACCGGTGGGCGTGGTTGTTACAAAAGCGGGTATAGTATCGGTTGATTCAACAATGGTAAAACTATCAACCCGATGGCAGCCATTGATGTCTGTAGTAGTAACAAAATAAATTCCCGGTGTAAGGTCAGTATCTTCATAGCCCGATTGTCCGTTACTCCATTCAAAACTGTTCTCTATTCCATTCAGCACCTCACCAATGATCACATAACCATTATTTTGATGACAGAAATCAGGGCTTACTTCATTATATGCTAATTGCAAAGGGTCGGTATCAACCCCTAATGTCCACGTGCGATAGCCGTGGCAACCGGCGCTGTCGGTAATAGTCACGCTGTAGGTTTCAGATAAAAGATGGTAATCTGTCCAACCTGTTTCTCCATTGCTCCATTCAAAAGTAAACGGCGGCAAACCGCCTGTAAATATTGTGGCAATTTGAATATAGCCATTATCATTCAGGCATATAGGATTAATAACCCGGTCCGAGAATCCAAGGTTGGCGGTATCGGCTACCACAGTAATATTATATGATACCGTGCACGCCCGAAAATCAGTTGCTGTTACACTGTAAACACCGGGTGCCAGGTTATTGATGCCTACGCCAGCGCGGCCCACAGTTGTTGCCCCTGTGCTCCATTGATAAGTAAGGTCGTTTACAAGGGGGTTGGTGACTACATTTACTATAATCTCACCATTGTTCAATTTACAATGAGGTGCTGTTATATCTACCTCAAAGCCCGCACTATTGCCGGGGCAGTTAGCACCGGTTTGAACGGCCTGGCCAAAAGCAATGAAACAAAAAAATGAAACGCAGCCGGTAATGACGGCCTTAGCGAATGAAGGGGAACCTATCATACATTATGATTTTACAATGCCTTTAAAACAGGAAGGCCGGGCAAAAACGCAAAGCGAACATGACAGCAGATATTTCGGTCGTCCAGAGGAATGCAAGATAATAATATCGGCAAAAATTGAAAGTGAAATTTGCGCGACCTAATGGCGTAAACCTTGCCACCACCCAAAACAAAAAGGGCCGTAATAAAACGGCCCTTTTCAATATTATAAAATAAATAGCGACTATTCGGCAGTTCCACCTTCGGCGCAAACAATTACTTTGTTATTGAGACATTCAACAAAGCCACCGGTGATGGTAATTTTCTTCTCGCCCTGGGCGGTTTTAAACTTGACTATACCGTTTTTAAGTGCCGAAATAATTGGCGCATGGTGATTCAAAATTTCGAACGAACCATCTACACCGGGAAGCTGAACCAAAGTTGCTTCGCCGCTGTAAAGCTTTTTTTCGGGCGTTAATATATCAAGGGTCATGTAGCTTATTATTTTCCTGCTTCTGCAATCAATTTCTCGCCTTTGGCAATGGCATCATCAATAGTACCTACCAGGTTAAATGCTGCTTCAGGGTATTTATCAACTTCACCATTCATAATCATGTTAAAGCCGCGAATGGTTTCTTCAATTGGCACCAACACACCTTTTAAGCCTGTAAATTGCTCAGCCACGTGGAATGGTTGTGATAAGAAACGCTGAACACGACGTGCGCGCGTTACTACCAACTTATCTTCTTCGCTCAACTCATCCATACCCAAAATGGCGATGATATCCTGTAACTCTTTGTAACGCTGTAAAATTTCTTTTACGCGCATTGCACATCCGTAGTGAACATCGCCCAATACAGCTGCTGAAAGAATTCTTGAAGTTGAATCCAATGGATCAACCGCAGGGTAAATACCTAACTCGGCAATTTTACGGTTCAATACCGTTGTTGCATCCAAGTGGGCAAAAGTAGTTGCCGGAGCAGGGTCAGTCAAGTCATCCGCAGGTACGTAAACGGCCTGAACAGATGTGATAGAACCCCTTTTAGTTGAAGTGATACGTTCCTGCATCAAACCCATTTCGGTAGCTAAAGTAGGTTGGTAACCCACCGCTGAAGGCATACGGCCTAACAGAGCCGATACCTCAGAACCTGCCTGGGTGAAACGGAAGATATTATCGATAAAGAAGAGGATATCACGTCCGCCTTTTGCATCATTCTTGTCTCCATCACGGAAATATTCAGCAATAGTTAAACCTGAAAGAGCCACTCGTGCACGTGCACCCGGTGGTTCGTTCATTTGACCGAATACCAGGGTTGCCTGCGATTGAGCCAATGAAGCGGCATCAACTTTAGACAAATCCCATCCGCCTTTTTCCATGCTGTGTTTAAACTCTTCGCCGTATTTTACAACGTTCGATTCGATCATTTCGCGCAAAAGGTCATTTCCCTCACGGGTTCTTTCACCCACACCAGCAAACACCGAAAGACCGGCATAAGCTTTGGCAATATTGTTAATCAATTCCATGATTAACACCGTTTTGCCCACACCTGCACCTCCAAACAAACCAATTTTACCACCCTTGCTGTATGGTTCCAAAAGGTCGATTACCTTAATACCAGTGTATAACACCTGAGATTCAGTAGCCAAATCTTCGTATGCCGGCGGCATGCTGTGAATAGGATATCCACCCACTTTGCTAACCGGAATATTAATACCGTCGATAGCCTCACCAATTACATTGAAAAGTCTACCTTTAATTGATTCGCCAACAGGCATTGTTATCGGCGCTCCGCTATCGGTAGCATCCATACCTCTTCTTAAACCATCGGTACTGTCCATGGCTACAGTTCTTACTGAATCTTCACCTAAGTGCTGTTGCACTTCAAGTACTACCTTCTGTCCGTTATCTCTTGTAACTACAAGTGCATTCAAAATGCTTGGCAGTTCAGAACCCACTACATCAAAACTGATGTCTACTACGGGCCCGATAATTTGTTTGATTTTTCCTACGTTAGCCATGTATTTGTTTTGTATATTATTGGTTGAGTTTGATGTTTTTATTGCCAATTGTTGCCAATCTTTAACTACCCACCTTACAACCTGGTTTTCTAAAACGCGGTGCGAAAATAGGGCTAAAAATGATTTTTCAAAATGATTATTCCAAAATGTGAATAGTTAGTTGGCATTGAAGAAACCCAAAGGGGACTTGAGACATCTATATTATATTTCAGATGGCACACTACTCTCTAAAAACCAACCAGTTACGCTGGTTATCGCTATTCGTACACCACATCAATCGCCGCATTTACTTCTTCAGTATTACCAAGGCCATGCTTTGCCCGGTAAATGTTTTGAATGCCATGCCGTAGGGTTGATATATTTAAAGTATCGAAACACGAGCGGATGGAGGTGCCTTGAGGACAGCCGAATTCGGTTTTGAAATCGAAGGACTGGTTGCCCCAAGCCACCACCTTTTTATTTGGGAAAAAATCCTGGTATAAAGTGGTGAAATTTTGCAGTTCGAAGTTAACTGGGTTATAACTCACAATTTTAAAGGCCGGATTGTTGCCATGGCCGGGGGTGATACCGGGAACGGAAATATCAACTGCCGTTAGCTTTCCGCTGCGGTTATAAAGTTTTCGAAGACCATCCATATGTGTGTGGCTACTTAGCAGGCCAACTATACGGTCCTGGTATTTATCTATCAAATCAAGAAAAGCATTTTGAACGGGTGTATCATTATCCATTACCACTTTGCGCCAAAAATCCTTTTTCTTGTAGCCATCCATACCGGGTGGCACATGCATGGCTATCAGCACAAATCGATTTTCGGCTTTAGCCTGCTCCAACTGGGTTTGAAGCCACTTTATTTGTGCAGTAGCATCGGCCCGTTGGTTTTGCGTGTCGGTATATTTATGAGAGAGAATAGTAGAGTTTAACACAATTACCCGCAATTTACTTTTTAGGCCCAACGGCAATACCGAATAGTAGCCCATGTTTAAGGTGGTCTGCTCCTGCACTTCCGTAACATCGCGGCGTGGGGTAATGATTGGCCAGTACGTTTTACAAGCATCCGTATCCTGAGTAAACATTTTTAGTGAAAAGGGGTGGTAATCACCAACCCACGGGTCGTTATTACCGGGTACGTATATTAAGGGAACGTCCGCCTTTTCGGCCATCAATCTTAAATCGTGCAATACCTGTCCGCTATTTTCATGTGCGCTTTCAAGCTCGCTACCAATTACTGCATTTGCATGCCATGGCAAGTCGCCCAACACAATAATAAATTTGGGTTTGCTAAAGCCCGCCTCGCCGGCAAGCACCTTTCTTATTTTGTTCTGAGCGGTGTCCCATAAATCATGTCCGGTATCGGCTGCCCCAGCGGACGTAATATCATCCTGAAGGAGCGAGCTGTGCAAGTGAATATCAGATATAACGAGGAATGTGGGCAGACTATCGGCTCCTCCCCCATTTTGAGATACAGGTGGGGTTGCCCCCAGTAGCTTACCGCAACCCGGGAAAAATATCGTGCATGCTAATACCATAAAAACTGCAGCGGTCAGTGCTCCAAAAATAAAAACCGGGTTATCTCTCTTTTTCATGATGTTGAATTACAATTGTTGGCTACTGAAGAAACTATAAGGCCACAAAATACACCTTAGCCGGCAAAATATAAGGCATAGTTAACTGCACCGTTTCTCTTTAAAAAAATAGCGTTTATTTATGGTTGCCAAACCTTATGTATGAACGGAATTTCCAGCTTGCTTCAAAACACGGGCCATCGCCCCTGGCCAATTCCCGAAGGCGAATGGAGTTATTACCAGGAATGGAACAACGTTTTGTTTTTGCACTGGAAGGTACCTTATGAGGAATTAATAAAGCTGGTACCCGAAGACATACCTCTTGATATTTTTGAAAGTAATTGCTGGGTATCGTTAGTGGCATTTACTATGCAAAAAATAAGAACTCGCAAGCTTCCATCCTTCTATCCTATTTCTAACTTTCATGAAATTAATGTGCGGACTTATGTAAAGCACGACAACAAGGCAGGGGTTTATTTTTTAAGCATTGAAGCCGAAAAAGTGGCATCTTCATTCATAGCCAGGTTATTGTCGGGCCTGCCGTACGAAAAAGCAAATATTAGTCGTATACAAACCAAAAATACACAGCAATATAGCTCGGTAAATAAACAAAAGGGCTTTAAACTTGACGCCAAATACCTTGTTGCAGAAACCTTGGTTGCAAAATCAGCCCTCGATAAATGGTTAACCGAACGTTATTGTTTGTACCAAGAGCATGGCTTAAACACATACCGCTTCGATATCCATCACAATCCATGGCCATTAAATAGCGTTAAAGTTTCAGATTTAAACACCTGCTACAAAATCGGAAACATAAGTTTAACCCGAAAGCCCGATTTAATGCATTACTCGACCGGGGTAAAAGTTGTATCGTGGAATAGAAAGCTGCTTAAGTAATGTATCTAAATTTTAAACAAGTGCATACATGTATAAAAGTAAGTTTGATTTTTAAAAACCTATTTTACTTTCACATTAAGAAATGAACCGTGTAATAGAAGTTAAGGATAAGGTAACTACAGTTGAATTTATTCAACTTCCTTTCGCTATTTACAAAGATGACCCTAACTGGATTTCGCCATTAAAACAGGATATTGAAAAAGTATTTGACCCGGCTAAAAACAAGTTTTTTGAGGACGGGGAATGTACCCGTTGGATATTAAAAGACGAGCAGGGCAAAACCATTGGCCGCATAGCTGCTTTTATTAATCGTCGTACCGCTTTTACCGAAGACCAACCTACAGGGGGCTGCGGTTTTTTTGAGTGCATCGACAACCAAGATGCGGCAAACTTATTATTCGATACTGCCAAACAGTGGCTACAAGAGCGCAAAATGGAGGCTATGGATGGACCCATAAATTTTGGAGAGCGCAATGCATGGTGGGGTTTGTTGGTAGACGGTTTTACACCCGCTACTTACGAAATGAACTATAACTCGCCTTATTATAAGGAGTTGTTTGAAAACTATGGCTTTAAAGATTATTTCCAGCAATACTCCTATGCGCTACACGTAAATGACGCGCGGCCTGATAGATACCGAGCGATTAACGAAAGATTAAAACGTAATGGAGAGTATACCTTCAGACATATAGAAAAAGATAAGCTAAAAAAGTATGCTGCGGATTTTAGAAGTATATACAACCGCACATGGCACTTTTTGCCAAACTTTAAAGAGATGAGCGAGGAGCAGACCTGGAAACTGTTTAAAACATTTAAACCGGTAATGATTGATTACCTGGTTTGGTTTGCTTATCACAACGATGAGCCGGTTGCGCTATTTGTAATGCTACCCGAACTGAACGGCTGGTTTAAACATGTGCGCGGTAACCTGAATGCATGGGGGCTTATAAAGTTTCTATGGCTTAAAACTTTCGATACTTCAAACAGGAAAATATTCGGGTTGATATTTGGTGTGGTGCCTGAATACCAGAAGAAAGGATTGGAGAGTGCCATTGTAATGGCTGCCGATGAAGTGGTGCGCGAAAAAAAGCGTTGGGACGAAATTGAATTGGTGTGGGTGGGCGATTTTAATATACGCATGTTGCGTACCTGCGAGGTGTTAGGTGGCAAAATAGTTAAAACCCATATTACCTACCGCAGACTGTTTGACGAAACGAAGCCGTTTAAAAGGCACCCTGCAATTGAGTAGAGCGTTGTGCAACATTATAGATTTGACAACTTTTGAAAAGTTGTCAAATCTGCGTTAAACAAAATCAACTCACCGTTTCACTTTACAATCTTCTTCAAAAAGTTTATTAATCTCCTCATCGGTTAAGGGAACAACCGAGGCGTATTTCATACCAGGGGCACTTGCGTTAAAGGTGCTCCAATGCTTACCAATAAAGGCATTGACATGGGTAAATTCATTGGCCCATTCGTTAACCGCGGTGGGATGAATTTCTTTTCGCATATATGTGGCATATACGTATTGCATCAAATTATCGGCAGCAAGGGTATCGCCGTATGCCTCTGTTTGTTGCATTTCGTATAGTAGCTTTAAGTAGTGGGTATACGATTTGAAATCGGTTAGCCGCGCTTGCTGTTCGGGTTCGAGCTTTAGCTTTGCGGTGCCGTTTTGCAAGAAATGAATGGCGTTGTTGAGTGTTTGAAATTTGCCCAGCGTATCATCAATTAAAGTTGCCTGTGCCTGCCAAACGGCATCGGCTGCTTTGCCGTAACAAAAGCCATAATAATCTTTTAGCAGGTGCGGCACATCTTCATTTACATTCCAGCCCAAACGGGCAAAAAGGTACAAACCCACGCCGGTGCAGCCAATGCTATATGAGCTTTCGAGCGTTATCCCCTTTATATTTTGACTATGCCAGTATTTAATCCTGTTAGCGTAGCGCCAAGGCGCCAAAACATTATGTACAGGCATATCGACATTTAAAAGTGGTAAGCCGTAGTAATCGTAAATAAAAAGATGATTACTCTTTTTACCCCACGCCTCAACCATTTGCTCAGGCGGAGCATAGTAGTTTTGATATTTGTAGGGAATAATCTGCACAATAACGTTTGGCTCTAAATTTAAATCGGGCACGGCAGCGTGGGTATTATAGGCATAAAGGTTAACGTAAGCCTTCGGCGATATTTTCTGAAATTCGCGCGCTACAAGGTTCGCCATATAAAATACCCGGGTGCTGGGGCTGCCCAGTTTTTTACAAGAGTCGCACTCGCAATCTCCATCACCATCTGAAGGTTCAACAGACACGATATACCTTAACTGACCGGGGTTATCCTTCATGGCCTGCTTTAACTGGCGAACCATGTGAAAGATGAATACCTTCTGAAAATCATCATTGCTCAGGCAAAATTTAGCGTTGTCCGCATCGGGGCTAACGCGCTTACCATTAACCAGGGCCATTTCATTCGGCCTTTCGCGTAAATAATCGTGCCATTGGGCTAAAACATCTCCCCAAGCGTGCCCATGCAGCTGGTAATTACCACCCAACCGGTTTCGCCTGTACCACATATCCCAGTCGTGTTCTACGGAATAGTTTTTATCAATTACCCGGTTGCGCGGAAAACCCCAGGTGCCAAAAAACGACCGGAGAATAAAATCGGGCCTGTATACATTATCACATTTCAGGCGTATGTCTTTAAGATGGGGAATACAAGCCCATTTATCGCCTGGATGATACCATCTGAAACCGAGTGTATCAAGGTAAGTATAAATACCATCGATGAGACCCTGGGCTGCGTAGGCTGCTATTATTAAATTATGCTCACCGTCGGATTGTATTAAAACATCCTCGTCATTATCGGGATTAAGGCGCTTGTCGTAGTTTAAGTTTGTAATAGGATCGAGCTTGATAATTTGGATGCTGGCGCCTTTTATTGAGTCGTGGGTATCTATAGCAAAATCCTTCCCGGTGGCCTTAGCCAATTGAAACTGAAGGTCCCAAATGGCATCTTTTACGAGTTCGAATGTTTTAGCGTCAGCCTTTATCACCTTTCCGTAATAAGCCTGGCCAAACGCGGGCTGAAATGTTATGCACAAGGTTGAAAGAAAGGCAAGGGCGATTTTGAACTTCATACAGAAGCGATGCGTTTTATAGGAGCTAAAGTTGCAGAAACAAGCCCTCGATAAAAAATAAAGCACGTTAAAAAATACGCGGCCCACTCACAAGGCTGTTTCTTGCTTCTTGATTTTAACTTACGTTAATTTGCGCGGTGTCGAGTTTAGTAACATATGTTGATGTAATCCTTCCGTTGCCACTTCCACGGCTGTATACATACATAGTGCCTATTGATTGGGTTGACTTTGTAAAAACAGGCCAGCGGGTAATTGTTCAGTTTGGAAAGAATAAATTTTACTCGGCTATTGTACAGCGCATTCACCATCTTAAACCAGTTTTTGAACCAAAGCTAATTGAATCGATTGCAGAGGAAGAAGCTATTGTTACCGAAACACAATTGAAGTTTTGGAAATGGATGAGTGATTATTATATGTGCACTGAAGGCGAGGTGATGAACGCAGCACTGCCCAGCGGATTAAAGTTATCGAGCGAAACAAAAATACGCTATAACGAAAATTACGACGGTGATTTTGAGTCGCTTACCGAGGAAGAGTTTTTGATTGTGCAAGCGCTTAGGGCGCAGGATATGATTGATATTAAGCAAGTGCAGGATTTGCTTAAGAAACGGAATGTATATCCGTTATTAAAAACGCTTTTCAATTTAGGGATAGCTATTTCATCGGAGGAGATAATTGAGAAGTTTAAGATAAAGACCGAAAGCCACGTAAAGCTGCATGAGGATTTTGAGGATGAAGAAAAGCTCAAAGTACTTTTTGATGAATTAAGCCGTGCGCCCAAGCAGGTGGAATTGTTATTGGCCCTTACACAACTTGGAAAGAAATCGAAGTTTATTAAGAAGAGCGAATTGTTGGCACTTAGCAAAGCCGATGCCAGTGTATTGAAGCGCCTGGTCGACAAAAAAATATTTATTGAGTTTAGGGTTGAGGTATCGAGGCTGGGGACTTTTCAAACTGCAGAGGTAGAATCGGCGGAATTGAGTGTGGATCAGAAAAGAGCGCTGGGAGAAATAAATGAATGGTTTCATCCGCAACAAGGCGAAAGCACTGAAACTACCGAAGCGGTACGAACAGGTGTTAATGTGGTGTTACTACATGGTGTAACCAGTAGCGGTAAAACCAATGTTTATATTGAAAAAATAAAAGAGTTAATACGAGAGGATAAGCAGGTGTTATACTTATTGCCAGAAATAGCTTTGACTGCGCAAATCATTAACCGGTTAAGAAAAGTTTTTGGGGGATTGGTGGGTGTGTATCACTCAAAATTTAACCCGAACGAAAGGGTTGAAATTTGGAATAAGGTGTTGCGCAATGAGTATAAAATATTGATTGGGGCCCGGTCGGGTTTGTTTTTGCCTTTTAAGGATTTGGGGTTGATTATTGTGGATGAGGAGCATGATAACTCGTTAAAGCAAATTGACCCTGCGCCCAGATATAATGCGAGAGACTCGGCGATTATGCTGGCGCGGTTATTTGATGCCAAAGTAATTTTGGGAACAGCTACACCGGCGATTGAAACCTATTACAATACCGAAACCGAAAAATTTGGTTTGGTGAAATTGGAAACTCGTTACGGTGGCATGGAAATGCCGGAAATTGTGGTGGCTAACATACGTGAGCAACGCAAGCGTAAAAATATGGAGGGTAGCTTTACTGAGGCACTAACACAATCTATTCGCACGGCGCTGGGTAATAAGGAGCAGGTTATTTTGTTTTTGAACCGCAGGGGCTTTGCCAATTACCGGGTTTGTAAAACGTGCAACTACGTTTACAAATGCAAAAACTGCGATGTAAGCCTTACCTATCATAAGTTTCAGAATAAACTGATTTGCCACTATTGCGGGTATTTTGAAAATTTGAACGATAAGTGCAGAAGTTGCGGGGCGATTGATTTGGATATTGTTGGTATGGGCACCGAAAAAATTGAGGATGAGATTGCAGAGTTGTTCCCTGCGGCGAAAGTGAGCAGGCTGGATTATGATGCTACCAGGACCAAGCACGGGCATGCTACCGTGATATCGCAATTTGAAAATAAGGAGGTTGATATTTTGGTGGGCACACAAATGGTTACCAAGGGGCTCGATTTTGATAATGTGAGTTTGGTGGGTATCATAAATGCCGACCAATTGATAAATCACCCGGGGTATAGGTCGCATGAGCGGGCGTACCAGTTAATGATGCAGGTGGCGGGTAGAGCAGGCAGAAAAAATAAAACGGGTGAGGTGATTATACAGGCTTCAGACCCCGACAACGGCGTTATTCAAAATGTGGTGAGAGGAGATTTTAGAAAGATGTATGAAACGGAATTATTGGAACGCAGGCAGTTTGGATACCCTCCCTTTACACGCATGATGGAAATTGAATTGCGGCACAAGAAGGTTTTGAATGTTGAACAGGCCGCTTTATTCCTGGCAAACGAAGCCCGAAAAACCAACCTGGGGTTGGTTTTGGGGCCTACTATTCCTTTTATATCGAAGGTGAAGAATTATTATTTGCGCGAGGTGCTGATTAAAAGCGGTAAGCAATCGAAGGACTTAACGCAGATGAAACATGCGTTGCATGAAATTTTGGATAAGATGAAAACTATACCGGAGTTGAAAAGCGTAGATGTTAGTGTGGATGTAGATCCGTGAGAAATACGTTTCGCACAGAGACACGGAGTTTAACAGCCGAGATTAGTTTGCGGACAAATAAGCCGCTACTCCTTCGTGTGTATCTTTTAAGCCTTTTTTACCTATGCTCCAGTTAGCGGGGCAAACTTCGCCTACTTCTTCGAAAAAGCGGAGGGCTTCAACTATACGTAGTGCTTCGCCGATGTTGCGGCCAAGTGGTAAGTTGTTTACTAATTGGTGCTGAACGATACCTTGTTTATCTATTAAGAATAAACCGCGGTAAGCAATCATTTCGGCAGTTGATTGGCGTTGGTTGTTTTCGTCGTAAAAATATTCACCGTTTAATACATCGTAGTTGCCGGAGATGGTTTTGCTGGTATCGGCTACAATTGGGTAGGTAATACCTTTAATCCCGCCTTTGTTTTTATCAACCTGCAGCCAACCCCAGTGCGATTGCTCAGTATCGGTTGAGCAGGCTACTACAACGGTATCTTGTTTTTCGAATTCGGTTAAGGCATCTTGAAAAGCGTGTAACTCGGTTGGGCATACAAAAGTGAAGTCTTTAGGATAGAAAAAGAATACAACGTACTTTTTACCGAGGTATTGGTCTAATGAAAAATTTTCGACTATTGTGTTGCCATTAATAACTGCTTGTGCTTTGAATGAAGGGGCTTTTTTTCCTACTAATACTGCCATGTTTTCTCGTTTTTTAAATGAAACAATTGATTCACGGCGCGAATATAAAACCAGCGTGCAATTAAACTAATGCCATACATTACATAGCCGGCTGATATTGCTCAGCAGATTCAACCAAATGGGCAAGTAAATTGGTAGGTTATACTATTTCCTTCAGCCTTTCTAACACATAAAAAACGGCGGGGCAGGTGGTTGAGTTTTTAAAGGTGGTATTGGGGTGGTCGAAGAATTCGCCGGAGTCGGTGTAGGGATAGTTTTTGCAATCGCCGGGGCGTACATCGTAAATGCCGCAAAAGTTATCGGCACCTAAAAAGGGGCAGGGGCTTTTCTTAACTACGTAATCGCCATCTTCATCCAGGCGCAGATAAGTTTCGATAAAAGCAGATTGCTTCATACCCATCCATTTTGAAATGCGAACGATATCGGGCGTTTTAAACCGGGGCGAGATGGTTTTGCAGCAATTAGCGCACTTGAGGCAGTCTATTTTTGAAAAGGCTTCGTCATGCAGGTCGGGCAGGTGTTTTTCGAGGCCACGCATGCGCTTGGTTTTGTCGAGAAACTGTTTGTTCTCTTTCTTTTTCTGCTCCGCATCGCGTTGCCAGGTATGTTCGTTATAACGCATTGTGAATAAGCTGTTAAGTACAAAGAAAAGAAATCAGCCCATAAAACACTTTTAAGGCTATATTTGCCGCTCGAATAACCTCATTCGATGATAAAAACCTTCACACCAGTACCCGCAGTTTTAATTTTACAGGATGGAACCGTATTTACCGGCAAATCGCTGGGTAAAATAGGCACTACCACAGGTGAAATTTGTTTCAATACCGGGATGACCGGCTACCAGGAAATTTTTACCGACCCTTCGTATTTTGGGCAAATCATTATTATGACCAATAACCACATTGGTAACTATGGTGTAAAGGCTGACGAGGTAGAATCGGGCAACATTAAGATTGCCGGGATGATATGTAAACGGTATTCGGCGCAAACGCATTCGAGGTTGCAGGCTGAATCGTCGTTACAGGATTACTTTGAAAAGAACGGGCTGGTAGGTATTAGTGATATTGATACGCGTGCCCTTACTATACATGTGCGCCAAAAAGGAGCCATGAATTGCATTATCAGTTCGGAAACTACCGATGTTGAATCGTTGAAAAAGAAACTGAAAGAAGTGCCCGATATGAACGGCCTTGATTTGGCGATAAAAGTTACTACGGATAAACCATATGAATACGGCAGCCCGGATTCGAAGTTGAAAGTAGCGGTGCTGGATTGTGGCATTAAGGAAAACATATTAAAATGCTTAACCAGCCGCGGCGTTCATGCCAAAGTGTTTAACGCAAAGACCTCGTTTAAAGAAATGGAGGCATTTAAACCAAATGGCTATTTTATTAGTAATGGCCCCGGCGACCCGGCGGCGATGGATTATGCTGTAAAAACGATTCGTGAAATACAAGCAGCGGGTAAACCCTTTTTTGGCATTTGTTTAGGCCACCAGTTATTGGCTTTGGCAAATGATATACCTACTTACAAAATGCACCATGGCCACAGGGGTATTAACCATCCTGTTAAAAACCTGTTGACTAACCGCAGCGAGATAACCTCGCAGAACCACGGTTTTGAGGTTTCGCGCGAGGCGATTGAAAAGTCGAAAACAGTAGAGGTAACGCATATCAATTTGAACGATAATACCATTGAAGGAATAAGGATAAAGGGCAAAAAGGCGTTCTCGGTGCAGTATCACCCTGAGTCATCACCGGGCCCGCATGATTCGAGATATTTATTCGATCAGTTCATAGAGCATATGAATTCGAATTAGTGCAATAAAAAAACAGTAAGGGAGTAAATGAAAAAAACAGCGGCCATAGCATTTATAATTTCACTGCTGTTATATTCCTGCAATCAAAACAAACCCACCAGTAAAATTCCTGAAGTAGGCGAAGCCGTTGATTCGGCTTCTATTGCGTTGGATACTATTCAACAAAAATCGCTGGAAGAATCGTACGAGTATGCACAAACAGTAGTGGCTTCACCCAAACTGGTTTATGATGTAAGGGCTTATGGTGGGCCGCCGTCTCACGGAGAATATTGCATTATTAGAAGGGGTGCAGATAATAGACCTGATACCGTAGTGCAGGGAGAGCGATTCGGGGTTATAGTGAGCGCCTTTACCGCTGATTTAAATGATAACGGCAACGAGGAGATATACATAGTATCGCGAAAAACCACACCGGGTACATCTAGCTATGTTACGGCTTATGAGTTTGATGAAAAAGGAGTGCCAAGTGCACTTATATTCGGCGATTCGAGTAAGACTTTTACCATTAATACACAAATTCCTTATGAGCGGATTCAAACAAACATTGATTCGATTTTTGTGCGTGGCAACATGCTATTAAAATACTACGCAACAAACCCGGTTACCAAATCGAGCGCATTAACGCATGGTTGGAAACTGGAGGGGAATAAGTTTGTGTTGGTGCGTAACCACTAAATCAAAAAAGATACTCTAATACTAAAAAACCAAATATTAAACATGAGCCAGATAGCAAAAATACATGCCAGGCAAGTACTGGATAGCAGAGGAAACCCAACGATAGAAGTAGATGTATATACCACCTCGGGAGTATTAGGCAGGGCAATAGTGCCATCAGGTGCATCAACCGGTGCGCATGAAGCAGTTGAGTTGCGCGATGGAGACAAAAAGAAATACATGGGCAAAGGTGTTTTGAAAGCCGTTGCAAATGTAAACACCAAAATTGCTGCCGAACTGGAAGGCATGAGCATTTTTGAACAGAACGCACTTGACCAGATTATGATTTTGCTTGACGGCACACCAAACAAAGCCAAGCTGGGAGCAAATGCTATTTTGGGTGTTTCGCTTGCCATAGCAAGGGCGGCAGCGGAAGAGCTTGGAATGCCCCTTTATCGTTATGTGGGTGGTGTAAATGCAAACACACTTCCCATTCCGTTAATGAATATTTTGAACGGCGGGGCACATGCCGATAACAAAATCGATTTCCAGGAGTTTATGGTGGTGCCAACCGGTGCCGATACTTTTAGCGATGCGCTGCGTATGGGTGTTGAGGTGTTTCACCAGCTAAAAAGCGTGTTGAAGAAAAAAGGCCACTCGACCAATGTGGGCGACGAAGGTGGTTTTGCGCCAAACATTGGCAGCAATGAAGAGGCCATTGAAATTGTATTGAGCGCTATTGAGGCAGCCGGTTATAAGTCAGGTAAAGACATTTTTATTGCCCTAGACCCTGCGGCAACTGAGTTTTACGATGCCAAGGCTAAGGTTTATCATTTCCATAAATCAAATGGTAAGAAACTGAAGAGCGAAGAAATGGTTGACTACTGGGTTAACTGGGCTAAAAAATATCCCATTATTTCTATTGAAGACGGCATGGCCGAAGACGACTGGAAAGGATGGAAGTTAATGACTGAAAAACTTGGTGACAAAATTCAACTGGTAGGCGACGACTTATTTGTGACTAACGTTACCCGTTTGCAAAAAGGTATTGACGAAAATATTGCCAACTCGATATTGGTTAAAGTAAATCAAATTGGTACGCTGACTGAAACTATTAATGCCGTTAATCTGGCGCATCGCAATGCTTATACCTCGGTAATGAGCCACCGTAGCGGAGAAACTGAAGACACTACAATTGCAGACCTGGCCGTGGCACTGAATTGCGGACAAATTAAGACCGGTTCGGCATCGCGTACAGATAGGATTGCGAAATACAATCAATTGCTTCGAATTGAGGAGGAGTTGGGGCCTATGGCGCATTATCCGGGAAGGACGTTTAGAGCGAAAAAATAAATATAAAAGCGCGGCGAGAGTCGCGCTTTTTTTATGTCATGACTAGCTTAGAGAGGAGGGCATAATTTCTTTTAACTTAGTGCCGATGGCGAAAGATATACTGCTTACTCTTTTTTACCTGGTGCTGTTCAATTTTTTGATTGTACGGTTTGGGAGGTTGCAGTTTAGAAATTTTAAGCCGTTTGTTACAACGGTGCTTTTCAATCTTAAGTTTTTAACGGGCATTTTCATCTGGGTTATTTATACCTTTTATTATAAGGATGTGCAGAATAATGATGTCCACAAATTTTATAGCGATGCCGTTGTATTACGCAACGTAGCCAGCGAATCGCCTAAAGATTTTATTCAAATAATTGCAGGGGTTGGTGGCAAGGATTCTCGCTTCGATAAGTATTACAGCGAGATGAAGAATTGGAAAAGAAATTTTGATGAGGCGCCCTTTAACGAAAATCAAACTATCATCAAACTAAATGCGCTGCTGATGTTTGTATCGCTACGGGTTTACTTTGTGCATATACTATTCATGTGCTTTCTATCGTTGATTGGGTGGGTGTTGCTTACTAACGCTATTATGAAATTTGCAGTGCCGGTGAGTACTGTCTTTGTTCTACCGGTTTTGCTGTTGCCCTCAGTCTTGTTTTGGACCTCGGGCGTAATGAAGGAACCGGTGTTGGTTTTGGGACTGGGTGTATTTATAGCGGGGCTGCTCAATTTGGGGACACGAAATTCCAGGCAAAACATGAAGGCACTATCGATGCTAGCGACCGGTGCCTTTATTATTATCCTGATTAAATTTTTTGTGCTGGTTTGCCTTGCGCCGGCGGTTATTGCATTTTTAATATTGAGACACAATAAAAATGCCTTCGGCATTATTTTAAAATATGTTTTGGTGAATATGTTGCTGTTGGTTGCGGCGTTCAATATCCATTTGTTTATACCAAGAATGGATTTGCAGCAAATGCTAGTTAATAAACAAATGCACTCGGTAAAGGAGGCCAACTATTTTAAAGCGGGTAGCAGGATTGAAATACCAGCGCTCGATAACAGTGCCGCAAGTATTGTTGAAACGGCACCGGTGGGTATTTGGAATACCATAACGCGTCCGTATATATGGGAGGGGAAAAACATTATGATAATGGCCAGCGCCGCGGAAAATTTGTTGATTGGCTTATTTATTATAGCCTGTATCGCATTTTCAGATTTCAAAAACTTAAGGCAATGGAACTTGTTTTTGTTTTTGCTGAATTTTGCGCTGGCATATTTTGCCCTGATTGGCATTTGCACTCCGGTGCTAGGTAATTTGGTTCGTTACCGGGCTCCGATACTTCCCGTATTTCTTTTTGCATTTATCCTGATTTTGAAAAACAGCGTTGGAGGTTCCCGAAAAATACATCAATACATTTCGCACGGAGGTACGGAGTGAAATACAGCGTTAACAGCCGAGTGGATTTGCCTATGTAAGTGCGGTGCCCCATGTGGCTTATTTGTTAAAAGGGGTGGGCATTTCTTTTTGTTGCGCGGTATTCAAAAGTTTTAATTTTGTGATATAGTTTCGAATTTCTGGCTTCGAGTTTCAAGTTGAAACGCCGAAAAGGTTACAAAGTGTTACAAAAGGTTACAAATCCCGGAATAGTTTCAAATTTCAGGTGTGGCTTTCAAAAACCCGACAAAACCCGACAAATTCTATTTTTTGAGGGTTTGGGGTTGGCTGCCCGTGCGGTATTGTCGCATTTACCATACTGTTGTGCAAACAAATTGCGTTAGACTATAAAACAAGCGCTTTTTTATGTTGACCTTTGGGACAGACATGTGGAAGAAATTACAAGCTCGTATAGACAGGCTGCCTAAGTGGCTAACGAACATCTACTTTATTTGCGGAGTAGCTTTTGTAGTTTGGATGGGTGTTATTGATGATAACAACATCATCAACCAATATCACAAACATACGGAGCTTTCGGTACTGCTGGAGAAGAGGAAATTTTATGCCAAGCAAATAACTGAAACACAAAAGCAGCTTTCGGAACTAACCACTAACCCAGCCACCCAGGAAAAATTTGCGCGCGAACATTATTGGATGAAGCGCGGAAATGAGGATGTTTATGTGATAGTGAAGAAATGAGTGTTAATGTGCGAAGGTGTTAATGTGTTAACGTTAACTACTAAGTTCCAAATAAAATAATCCTACAATCATCTTATTACATTCGCACTTTAATGCAATAACACTTTAACACCTTGTAGTTTCATGATTCTTTCGCTAACGCCGAGCCATTTTACCGATTACCAATTACTTGATTCGGGTAATTTTTGGAAGCTGGAGCGTTTTGGCAATTACATTACTATAAGGCCGGAACCACAGGCTGTTTGGGACCCATCGCAAAGTATGGGGGAATGGGAAAAGCAGGCGCATGTAAAGTTTGTTCCAAAATCATCGAGCAGCGGAGATTGGAAGAAGTTGAAAAACATGCCTGAGCAGTGGAACATTCGTTATGATTTTCCGGAAACATCAAAGAGTATTCAATTCAGATTAGGGTTAACCTCATTTAAGCACGTAGGTATTTTTCCGGAGCAAGCAGTTAACTGGAACTACATTTTTGAAACCACGCAGCAACTTAAAGTTGAAAAGCCTAAGTTTTTAAACCTGTTTGCATATACCGGTGGTGCATCGCTGGCCGCAAGAGCTGCGGGAGCAGAAACATCGCATCTTGATTCGATTAAGCAGGTGGTTAGCTGGTCGAGAGAAAATATGGAGTTGAGCAAGCTGGATAATATACGCTGGATTGTTGAGGACGCTTTGAAGTTTGTAAAGCGCGAAGTAAAGCGGGGCAATAAATACAATGGCATCATACTTGACCCACCGGCCTTTGGCCATGGTCCGACTGGCGAAAAATGGAAGCTGGAGGACAATATTAATGAAATGATGAAGGGAGTTTTGCAATTGCTGGATGAGAAGCACTTTTTGATACTGAATGCTTATTCATTGGGGTTTTCATCGCTGATACTGGAAAACCTGGTAAAGGAAAATTTTAAGCCACAGAATTTAGAAATAGGCGAGTTATACCTGAATGATAAATTCAACAAAAAGCTACCGTTGGGGGCTTTTGCGAGGTTCAAGAAACTAAGCTGATGAATTGATGTTAAAGATGGATAGCTATTCGCCGGATTTCTTACCCTTGCGATACAACACTACTACTATTACCGGTATTATAGAACAACAAGCTACAACAATGATGAGTGTGGTAGTATCCATGCGATTGGGGTTTTAGTTGCCGAAATGAAATTTTATTGCAACAATATAGCTATTATGCTACAAGTAATCCAGTGGTAGTGCGCTCCGCAATTACCTGATTCTATAGCAGCTTATAGTACCTGTTACATCGGGCTGAATACCTATCAGCTCTTTGTGGTCGAATAAATCGCAAATGGCAAATGTAGCCGTGTTGTTTACCGGATATTCAGCTATAGGCTTAAGCGCAAGGTCGTATATCATCATCTTCTTCAGCGACTCATCTTTTACCAGTAAGTAATGGTCTTGTGAAGAAAGTGCTAGGGCGGACGCGTTTATTTCATTTCCAACAGGTATAGTAGCAACCAAAATGCCCCCAATAACCGAAGATTTAAGGCTTATGCCATTTGTAAAGCTGCCCTTTTCGTTGTAGGCCCTAACATCATGTTGGCCGCTATAAAAGTATGAGTAGCCTGAATCGGAGGTGGGGGTGGCGGCAAATGAAAATGCCGAATCGATAAGAGGCTTGATATTATCGTTGCCATCGGATGAGATTTGAATCAGTTGGTTACCGGCAGCATTCATTACCTGAAAATCATCACCGGTGCGCACAATACTAAAATTTTGGTTGGTTAACGGTAAATTATCGATGCTCCATTTTATATCGCCCTTATTACCAAGTAGGATCAATTTGCCGGAGTTATTGAAGGCCAGCATCAACTCGCTCTTTTTGAATTTAAAGCTTTGAAGGGGTTTTGAAATGACACCAACGCCCTTCAACGGGCTCCAACCGGATAACGGCCTACCGGTGACCTCATAGCCATAAATGCTGCCATTAGTACATGGGACATAATAGCGGCACTTTGAGCCGGAATTATTTACAACTGTTAGCCCGGTTGCAGCGGGGTAGCTTAACCGCAAAGGATAAGAACCGGCATCATTACCCAACCCATCAATCAAAAAAATATGATTGGCCGAATTGAATATATATTGCAGTTTGCCGTTGTTGTAGTAGTCTATTTGATAAACACTGCTCACAATTTTCTCACCAATGTTCCTGGTAAAAAGCACATCGCCCGAGTTGCTGATGAGGTAAATATTGTTAGCTGTGTCCTGTGTAAATATCTCTTTGTCGCCGGTACTTATGTTCAGCACTATTTGTGGCGCGAAGTCTGAAACGGTTTGTAGTTTGGTCTTCCAAAGCAAACCACCGCCGACAGATATATTTTGACTACCTGTAATAATGCCAGCGTGCATTGTATTCCATTCTCCATTCACGTCCGAGATAAACGATATGGCATTTAGATTTGATAGCCAGGGTTGCAATGTTGAACCCTCTTTAATTAGTCCTGAGAAAATTGCGGAGGCTTTTGCCGGATTGATGTAAACGAGGCCGGTAGCGGTTTTTAGGCGGCCAATTGACTTTCGCAAGGCATCGGACTTGTTTAGGGTTTCGCCGAGGTTAATCCGCTCCATGGTAAACTTAAGAATGTCGGGGCTATTGCAAAAAATGGCCAAGTGGTTGTTGACCACAAAGAACGAGTTTGTGAAAGCGGTAAAGCTGCTACCAAAAACCTGGTTAATAACCGACCCATCTTTTAAATGAAATATTGCGGCGTGCATACAGGTATCAACCGGCACTGCTTTGGTTCCATCCAGCGAAACCAGGTGCTTTAGATTTTCAATCGCTTTATTCTCATCGGTTACCTGAACTATAAATATGTTATACTCAGTAAAATCTTCGCGTAAAGGCTCGAGCGTAACAAAGGCATGGGCATCGCCTATCCAATTTTTAAAGTCGGCTTTCAATAATTTATTGTCGCTACTTTTTACGTTGCCCTCATCCTTCAAATCATTTAAGCCTACGTTTACATAAGCGGCGTCATCAGGGATGTTGTTCCAGATTGTATTGGATAGTATGTTCTTTGAGGTTTGTAAAGCACTGGTATTTAGTAATCCTACACCCGAAAAATTTATCTTGTCGGCTTCGAATGAAATATTGTAGCCCACCCAGTTTTGGTTCTCCTTAATATCGCTAAGTAAGGCCATTTTTTGAGGTTTCAGAGAGACCGGAAAAATTACATCTGCGTTTTTATAATTGATAAACAGGCTAATTGGCCCTTCGGATTTAAACTTTTTAATGAGCCTCTTAAAGCCCTTATCACTGCTGAGATTGTAACCGGTAGTAATTGCGGTAATTGCATTTTCGGTTAAGAAGGATGTGAAGCTTAGGGCCAACACATTTTTAATAATAGTGAAGCTAAACCTGCGGCCATCCTTCATAGTAACATCAACGACAGCCCGTTCTTTATAAGTTCGCTTAATAACCGAGGCGACATCGTGCTTTGTATTGAGCAGATGTAAAATCTCATCGGCCTCAATGCCTTTAACCGGTATTGTAAAAAGATAATCGAAATCACCGGCAGAGGTAAGGTGGGTTGAAATCGTAATTTTTCCACTGGCTAAACCAGTTGCTAATGGTGTATTAAACGCAAACAGCTTTTGCATAAACCCTATTTGCTCTTCCAGCTTAATAACGGCGGCGGTTTTACGCAAAGCAGCGTTTTCGGTTGTGCTTAGCAGATGGTCGAATTTATTCCAATCATTTATTTCGACTACAGCTACTGCTGAATCAGGGATAGCATCATAAGTATTTGCCGCATGAAAAAATACATAGTACAGCACAACTACCAGGGCCAATACAACAGTAATAGATATTGGTGCGATGAATTTTTTCATGATATGAGATATTTGCAAAACTATTTTCATTTACTTCGCAGGGACGGTTCACTTATAAACTCAAATTTGTGCAAAAGGTATTTCTTGTAGGAGCAGCCCTGGCGGGGTTAACGGCAGTAATTTTTGGGGCCTTCGGGGCGCATAGCTTAAAACCTCATATTCTACCCGACCAACTGCATGCCTGGGAAACGGGCGTACAATACCAGATATATCACGCGCTGGCGCTATTTATGTGCTACTTGTTTTTGCGCAAGGAGGGCTCAGTTAACATTCGCAATGCCGGGATTTGCTTTATGATGGGTATTCTCTGCTTTTCGGGTTCGCTCTATTTGCTCGCCACAAAAGATTTAACCGGGATACCGGGTATTGTTATTGGCCCGGTAACGCCTATTGGCGGGTTCTTCTTTATTGCAGGTTGGAGCCTGGTTTTGATACAGGCACTGAAAAAAGATTAGTCGCTTGCTTTTGTTATTTACGATTCCTGTTTAAGAACCCATTGGCAATAAAAAAGCCCATCCTTTTAGAGATGGGCTTTCCTTATTCTCTTTTTTTTAAAAACTACTGGCCTTTCTTTATACCTGTAATCTGGAACTCAGTTCTACGGTTAATAGCGCGGCCTGCCGGGTCATCTTTGCCATCTTCGGTAGTATTAGGCACTTTAGGACGGGTTTTTCCGTAACCCTTAGCAACCAATCTATCTTTAGCAATGCCTTTAGTAATAAGATAGGCAACGCAACTTTCGGCACGCGCCTGAGATAGTTTCATGTTACCTTCATCCGAACCAATAGCATCGGTATGGGCGCTCAATTCGATAATGAATGAAGGGTTTTCAACCAAAATCTGATAGAGGTTATCCAATACAGCTTTTGAGTTCTCGGTTAAAGTAGATTTACCAAATTCATACAATACGTTTTGCAGCGTATAACTTTTGTTCAACTCTAACTTGGCAATGGCAATATCCTTTCGGATGGTATCCATAGTCCCAAGGTTTGTTGTGGTTAAATCCGTGGTTTTTGCAAAATAGCCTTCTTTGCGAACAACAATTTTATAGGTTCTATCCATATCCAAATCGAATGCGTAATATGGATTACTCTTCATAAAGTTATTGGTCTTCTGCATACCGTTGGGCGATATTTCGAGCAATTCAACACTGGCGTCGCTCACACCATCAAGTTTGCCCTCTTCCGAAACCAAACCCTTAACAGTATACATGGCTTTGTGCGCATAGATATTATCCTTTATCGTGTCTTCTTCAGGCAATCCTCTCGTACTTACCGCTTCCATCTTAGGTTGAAAACCTTCTCTGTCAACTTCAACTATATAATCTGTTTCAGGATCCAGTTTAAAGAAGTATGCTCCGTTACTTGCTCCGTTATTGCCACCATTACCGGCATTGTTACCACCATTACCGCCAGTATTGTTAACCGCATTTGAGCCGGAATTAGATGAGGCATTGTGAGGTGCTACACCCGGCACATGTGCTGAACCTTGCGGTCCATCCTGTACGGAAACCAAAACCTTAGAGCCATCCGGCATTTTTTTGTATAGCTTGAATGTAGCGTTGGTAATTATTCCTCCGCTCTCACCTTCTTTCATAGCAAGTCCCTCAACGGCGAGGTGGTAGTTAGCCCAGTAATAAACATCATCTGACGCCGTTTTTATTCCATTTAAAGGCACACCGCCTTCGCGATTAGAAACCATAAAACCATTGGTTTGATCTAAACCGCGCGAATAGTAAATATCGTCAGCACCGGTATTAACCTTTTTACCCAGATTTTCAGGTGTTGTCCAGCTAAGGTCAGGGTTTTCTGTACTTTTAAATATATCGTAACCACCAAAACCCGGCAAGCCGTTCGAGCTGAAATACAAAGTTTTGGTACTGTCGTCAAAGAAAGGAGTTACTTCATCACCCGCGGTGTTTATTGACCCATTTACATGCATTGCGGGCTTAAAGTCGCCATTTTGAAGTCTGGAGGTAAACCAAATGTCCAAACCACCGGTGCCTCCCGGACGATCGGAAACAAAGTAAATCATTTCAGTTCCGTCATCGGCAATTCTAACTGCCGGTTGGGTAGCGGTAAATTTTTCTTTTGAATTTACCGTTTCTGGCAACCGCGTTACATTTGTAAATTGGCCGCTTTTATAATCTGCAACATATATATTGCATAATGAGCGATTATCATCTACTTCCAGACATTTGGTAAAATAAAACCTGTCCATCGCAGCATTAAAAGTTCCATTACCTATATTATAACCATCGGTATTTACGTCTTTATTAGCAATTGCCTGACCTTCACCCCAGGTATCACCGTTCTTTACGCTGTGTTTAATTTCATACACGGCCTGGGCTTTAGGCCCGTTGACAAAAATCAAAGTGTCCTTGGCATTTCTTAAAGAAGAATAGTATAGTTCGTTTTCGTTTACTGCAAACGGGGCGCCTTGGTTATATGCTTTATTTACTCCGGGGCCTGCATTGTACAATTTAACTTTCGCCTTTGGGCCTGTTTTAGCGTACTCGCAACCAGCTACCTGAAGCATAGCGAGTTTTTTCAGCTTATCGGTAGAATCTTTGGGCGTATAACTTTGTGCGAACTTGGTTAAATGCTCAATAGCTTCATCGTATTTTCCGTTACGGTGCAATACGTCTCCAAAATAGAATTCGCCCTTGTTAAACAAAATCTTGTCTTCATCAGCCCATTTTTTGGTATTTGCTTTCTCGCCGGGCTTAATACTGTAAAATTTGCGGAAGAAAACCTCGGCATTTTCATAATCGCGTGACTGCAGAAGCGACATAGCTAAACCAAAGTTGGCAGAGCGGTTTGCTGAATCCTGGCGAACAACATCGCGATAGTGTTCGGCTGCTGTATAGAAATATGACTCGGCATAAAACTTATCAGCAATCTTCAATTCAGTTCTAGGCTGGGTATCGGGGGCAGTAAGCTTAAATTTTTTTGCAGAAACAAATGTGCAGTTCAAAATTAAAGCAGAAACTGTCAGCGCTATTATCTTCTTCATCGTTTATAATTTAATGTGTCCTTTATATTCAAAAAAACCCGCAGGGTGATGCAGGTTTTTAATTTAGAAGCGTTTAGTATTTAATTAAAATCTGCTGCTAGGTAAAGACTTGTTAGCCTTGTAAGACTTGATGCTTTCACCGATGTATGACAGAGAAAGTTCAAATGCGCCCCTGTTGGTTGTTGAGGTGCTTAAACCTGATATGTTAGCATCGTATGAAAATCCAAGATTTACATTACGGAACTGCAATTTAACCATTGGAATAACTGCATCAGGAGTGCTACCACCTGAACGGTAACGGAGGCCTACGCTAATACTGTTGTTATTTCTAAAGCCAGTATTGAAATAATAAGTTGCAGCTAAACCAGGCAAGTATTCAGCAAAAGGCTGTTGGTTCATGTAAAGAATGTCGGGAGTTATTGACCATTTCTTTTCTTTTCCCAATGCAATTTCCAAATTCAAGTCGGCATCGAACCTGCGAGGCAGAATGGCGCTACCGGTACCTGTAAGTTGAGAAACCACTAATGATTGATCGGGAGTTATAAGGTGGTAAGCACCGAAACCAACGCCCAATTTCACCTTGTCTTTAAAGTTTGATTTCCAGTATAAACCGGCGTTAAAATCGAATTTGTATACACCGTGAGTAAAATTCTCTCTTGAAGCTAATGAGTTGGTTTCGTTATAGCCATTGAACTGATCGGCAAACAAAGGATTTGTAATCGTAGTTTGAAGAAAAGCGGCCTGTAAGCCTAAAGATAACCTGTGTTGTCCTTCAGCACCAAAACCCTTGTGATAAGCTACCGTAAGGTCAGCACTGGTATTAGTTAATTGCGCCGAACCTGAACGATCGTTGAAAAAGCCTACACCAATTGCCAACTTATCGTTTTTTAAATACCCCTCTAAAAGGCAAAAATCGATATCAGCCCCTACCGTTTGGTACCCGGCGCTTCCTAACGCGCTGTTCCATTGACTTCTGTAGATGGCCGATAGTCTATAACTGCCCTCGTAATTACCCACTAATCCGGGGTTTACAAGCGAAGCCTGAGAGTTGTATTGCGAAAAGTGTAAGTCTTGCCCATTTGCCTGAAATGTTGCAACCACGATGGCTACCAATAAAGCATTTTTGGCTAAAAAAGTAAAAAGACGCATAGAGTCAGGATTTGTTAATGAATGTAAGTCAAATTTATGAAAGGTTTTCAATTCAGCAAGAAATTTCTTTAGTAAGTGGATTAATTATTTGTTCACAGCAAGCATCATCATTCCATGGCGTGGCCTTAGTGTTACCATGGGTTCGCCGTCCACCTCAAAGCCGGGTTTAAGCTTAAACCTGAATCGCCGGTATAATGTTATGAGTATCAGTTGCATTTCGAGCATAGCAAAGTTGTTTCCAATGCATATTCTAGGACCGCCCCCAAATGGGAAATAAACATATTTGTCAATACTTCCTCTTGTTTCGGGGGCAAATCGCTCTGGCTTAAATTTTAAGGGTTCATCCCAGTATTTTTCGCTGCGATGCAGGTAAATTAGTGGAATTAACACATTAGTCTGCTTTTCTATTCTAAATCCTCCTATTTCATCCTCTTCAATAGTCCTTCGTCCTACGCTCCAAACTGCCGGAAACAGGCGCATACTTTCTTCAATTACCTGGTGTACATATGCAAAACTACTGACTGTATTAAATCCCAAAGCGACTCCGGCATTCAGCTTTTCATCAATTTCACGAATCATTTTCTCCTCAATTTCGGGGTGTTGTGAAAGCAGATAAAGAGTCCAGGTTAGTGCATTGGAAGAGGTTTCATTACCGGCAATAAAGATAGTCATCAACTCATCGCGCAGTTGCTTATTATCCATGCTTTCACCGGTCTCTTCGTCGCGCGCATCCATAAGCATAGAAAGCAAATCATCTTTTGATATACCTTCCTTTCTTCTCTTATCAATTATCTCGTATACTACATTGTCTAATATCTGTAAAGCCCTGCGTTCTTTTAAATTAAAAGGTGTTGGGAAAATGGATGGAATCCTAATCGGGCGCCTCAATTTTTCCATTGTTATTTCATTCAAAATGGCTATCTGCTTTCCAACTATATCAGCCTTATCATCTACACCCGAGCTGAAAATAGCTTTGGATATAACATCAAGTGTTAAGGCCGTCATCTCGGGCAAAACATCAAAATATTCACCGGTGGCCGCGTATTTGGAAAATTTCGTGGCTGCTTTTTCCGCCGCTTCAATCATCATAGCGGTAAGCTCTTCAAGTTTTTTTCGATGAAATGCCGGTTGAATTAAGCGGCGTTGCTTTTTCCAAAAATCGCCCTCACTGGTTAGCAAACCATTGCCCAGTAATGATTTCAATAAATCGTAAGCGAGGCTTTTTGTATAATTTTTATTGTTATCTAGTAAAATATACCTTGCCAAATCGGGACTGGAAACCACAGCAACCTTATGTAACGGAACAGACAAACTGAAAATATCGCCGTACTTTTTGATGAAAAAATCCATTTGCACCAAAGGATTTTTTTTAATCAGATATCCGCTTCCGAAAAGCCAGTGTTCTTCTTCGGGAAAAGGGGGAAGGGGCTTTTTAACTACTGCTGTTGACATGGTTTACCGGTTCAGTTTTTTTATACTTGTTATAAAGGTAAACTGTTCCGGCAATTCCGGTGGCAAACAATGCTATGGAGATTAATTCGCTTTGCTTAAACGCCATGCCCAGCACATGATATAAATCTCTGCCTGAAAGGTCGCGCCATTGCTCGATTGAATAACGTTGCATGCCAATAAGTATCATAAACACCGCGAACAATATTCCGGGCTTGTTGGTAAGGCGTTTTCTTAAGGCCCAAAGAATAAGGAAAACAGCAGTACACATTAAGAACTCGTATATGGGCGTAGGATAAACTGCATTGGCCAAAAAATGGCAATGATCTTCGTTGCACCCCTTTATTACACTACCCGGGTCGTAGTCAACAATGTTATTCTCGTAATGGCTGCTCCATAAAAATTGAGGAACCCAATCTGGTTTGAGGTGCAAATTTGCAACGCCCCAATCACCATCGCCAGCAGTTTGACAGCCCATTCTTCCAAGGCCGTTGGCCATCATAAAGCCCGGTGCAATGGAGTCGAAAAAGGGAGCGAGATTAAACTTTTTCCAGCGGGCATATACCAAAAATCCGAGGCCAGCACAAATTAAGCCGCCATAGATAGACAAGCCACTGAAAATTGAGCCGGCAGGATCCTGCCAAAAGTTTTTATAGTCCTCGGGGCTCTCCAAAAAATTGAAAAGATTGGAGCCTAAAACACCAAGTACCAAAGCAATAATTAATAAGTCCCCAATGCTATCGGAGGGATAGACCATTATCTTTTTCGTAATAACCGCTGAAAGCTTTTCTTTATTGCGGGCATAGTAGTAATAAAAGGCAAGGGCTCCACCACCCAAAATGCCGCCTATATAACTGCCATATGTAAAAACGGACAGCACCTTTTGAATCAAGTTACCATCGCCATTGGCAAGCATATAGGATGAAAATGCCAACTGCTTAGTGCGGAGCATTTCGTGAAAAACGAAGATGCCGGAGATTTTAAAAAATACTACAAAGCCAAAAAGGAAGTAAAATAATACCTCCAAAACCTTTGGTGCTTCCCCTTCAGTTATTTCAACTTCAACGCCGGTAAGCAGGCCAAGCGCTTCTCGCCTTTTCATCTCTTTTACAGACAGCGTTGCTGCGACAAAAAAACCAACAGCCACCCAAAACCCATAGCTATAAAGAGGCAAAAACCTAAAATCGGCCCAAGGGGACTGGTGAAAGGCAAAGTATATCCAGTCGGTAATTTTAGGATAGCAGCGTAATAACATTCAGCGTTTATTTTAATATGGGGCTAAAGAGCAAAAAATATTGAAACGAATGAAATAGAACGCTGATTTATTATGATTGTTATGATTTAAAGACAATGATTAAAATCAAAACATAAAACCCGGTTTAAATACTTGTTAATTGATTGTGGGACTTTCCTTTTATGCTACAGAATTTTGGAGAGCCGGAATAAGGCCATTTATATATCCGAAATCGGAAACCTTAGTGAGATTAACCGTTTGAATGGTATTAACCAATTGCTCATTGTATGGCATTGCAACCTTAATATAGTTATCAGTAAACCCATACATTATTCCTGAATCATTTTCAGATTCGAAAAGGGCTTTGCGTTCGGTATTAAGATGTTCAGCATAAAACTTGCGCTTCTTCTTTTCAGATAGAATACGGAGCATTTTGTTTCGCTCTTTGCGTTCGACCTGTGGCACTATGGGCGATATGTTTAAAGCCCGTGTATTCGCCCGTTCGCTATAAGTAAATACGTGCAGGTATGATACATCAAGGTCGTTAATAAAATTGTAGGTTTCTAAAAACTGCTCATGTGTTTCGCCGGGGAAGCCAACTATTACATCAACACCAATACATGCATGAGGCATCATTTTTTTAATAAACTCAATTCTATCCTTGTATAGTTTGCGCAGGTATTTGCGGCGCATCAGCTTCAAAATTTTATCGGAGCCGGATTGCAAGGGAATATGGAAATGAGGCATGAATTTATCGGAGTTGGCAACAAAACTGATAATGTCGTTTGTAAGCAAATTGGGTTCGATGGATGATATCCTCCAACGCTCTACTTCTTCAATTTTTTCAAGCTGTTGTACGAGTTGAAACAGATTTTCGCCGGTGCGTTCGTTCCCATCGGCTGTTTTTCCGTAATCGCCAATGTTTACACCGGTTAGCACAATTTCTTTTACACCGGTTAATGCCACTTTACGGGCGGTTATAAGTGTTTGCTCAATTGAAGTGCTGCGGCTTTTGCCACGGGCCAGGGGGATGGTACAGAAGGAGCAAAAATAATCGCAACCATCCTGAACCTTTAAAAAGCTTCGGGTGCGTTCGCCATAGCTATAAGCTTCGGAGTAAAAACCTACTTCGCTAATATCGCCGGCAATAACCAATGGCTGTTGTTGCTCCTCCAACTGCTCTATGTATTCGTTTATCTTAAATTTCTCGTTGGCGCCAAGCACTAAATTAACACCCGGTATTTGTGCTATTTCTTCGGGCTTCAGCTGGGCATAGCAGCCAACTATAATCACTTTCGCGTCGGGATTGGTGCGCAAGGCGGACCTTACAATCTGACGCGTTTCCTTATCGGCATTTTGGGTTACCGAGCATGTGTTAATGATGTAATAATCGGCTACATCCCCAAACTCAACTTTCTGAAAGCCCTTTTCGACCAAAATGCGGCCAATGGCCGAGGTTTCGGAAAAATTGAGCTTGCAACCAAGGGTATGTAAGGCTATTTTACGATTGTAATACATGGGGTGCGAAAATACAAAATACAATGGAACGCTGATTTATTATGATGATTATGATTAAATACAGAAATATAGATATAACCAATGTAAGAGGCCGTTCTTGTATATAACGGCTCAATACTTGAACATGCCCCTTTTGCCTCATCCCTTTGTCTTCGACATTTCCCTTCTCCATTTTCGGAGCAAAATGGAGAAGGGAAAACCGTATAATTTGGCCTGTACCCTAAACACCAATTCCGACCCCTTAAAGCTATAATTATCATAATAAACCGGTGTGCTATCACTGTTATGCCTACTTATTCTTACAATCCACAAAAATGCATGCACATCATTTAGCGTGCTTTGGGGTAATAGTGTTGCATGGCATATAACTTCGCTTGTATGGCAAAAATGGTCCGTATTGGGGTTTTTGGTGTTGGCCACCTGGGTAAAATTCATGTTAAACTGCTGAAAGAAATTCCGGGTTACGAGATAGTAGGTTTTTACGACCCCGATGATGCAAATGCTCAAAAAGCGATAGCTGAATTTGATATTAAGCGCTTTGAATCGGCTAAAAAACTGATTGACCAATGCGATGCGCTTGATATTGTTTCGCCAACTACCACCCATTTTGGTATAGCTTGCGATGCCATTAAAAAGTTTAAACACATATTTATTGAGAAGCCCCTTTCCACCAACCTGGATGAGGCAAGGCAATTAGTATCGCTGGTAGATGAGGCCCGAATTAAAGCGATGGTGGGTCATGTAGAGCGATTTAATCCGGCGATTTTGAGCCTGAATAAAAAAACAATTAAGCCCCTTTTTATTGAGGTGCACCGTTTGGCACAGTTTAACCCGCGGGGAACGGATGTTTCGGTAGTACTAGACCTGATGATTCATGATATTGATATTATCCTTAGCCTGGTTAAAGCTAATGTTAAGCGCATAAGCGCCAGTGGGGTGGCCATTTTGAGTAAGTCGCCGGATATTGCCAATGCGCGGATTGAGTTTGACAATGGCTGTGTAGCCAACATTACAGCCAGCCGTATTTCGATTAAGAACATGCGGAAGATGAGGATATTTCAGCCCGGGGCGTATATAAGCATGGATTTTTTAGCCAAGAAAGCTGACCTTTTCAAAATTGAAGATGCTCCGCCTGCGCCTATGGAGAATGGTTTGCAACACATTGAAATAGACCTGCCCGACAACACGAAAAAGTACATCACGTTTGAAACCACTGATAAGAAAGACGTGAATGCCATTAAGATGGAGCTTGAGCTTTTCCATAAATCTATTACCCAAAACAAAGCTGTACCCGTTAGCGTGCTGGATGGTTACAATGCTATGGATGTAGCCCAGCAAATACTGGACAAAATAAACCAGCAGCTGATGCCTGCCAAGTAGAAAGGCATCCTCATCCTAAATCCTTCTCCCAAGGAGAAGGACTTTGAACCAACTTCTCAAAATATTGTGCGTGCCGGTAATGCCACTGGTAAAACTTTTTACCACATATTTGCAATCTTTTAAGAATGGCAGCGTTGTATGCCCACATTTTAACTATGAAATTTACTATTACTCTTTCGCTGTTTCTTATTGCCTGTTTTTTTATCAGCTCGTGCAACAAAGGGCCTACCGGTGGCATACCATTTTACCTAAGGATGGATACTGCAGTAGTAACTGCCCCACTACATGTATCGGCAAGTTCAAATACCCAGGCCATACAGGATGTATGGGTTGAAGATGGTGCAAACAATATGGGCGCTTACGAGTTACCTTGCAATTTTCCGGTTTTAGATAAAGATTCTGTTCGTTTTGTGATAAACCCCGGAGTATGGCAAAGTTCGGAATCTACTAACCCGGTTATTTACCCTCTTATGAATCCCGACGTTTTTACTTTATACGCTGTTTCGGGCAGCCAATACAGGCACGTTCCCACGTTTACTTATAAAGGTGCTGACAGTGTTTTGTTTAATGAGGATTTTGAGCTGGGAATGGATTACAATAGCAGCATGACCAGGTTTAGGGACAGCGCAAAATATGGCAACTACTGCGGTAAAATAACCGTTGGGCCTACCGATTCAAGTGTGGTTGCAGTTCAGCAACATGCTTCGCAAGGTACTGGCAGCATTTGTCCTTATGCTTTAGTCCCCGGGCAGGAAATTTGGGTTGAGCTGGATTACAAATCTGATGTGCCTTTTTGGACTGGAATAATTGCGAATTTCAGCTCGGGGTCAACTCAAACTATCCCGGTGCTTTTTTTGCTACCTACCCAAACCTGGACCAAGGAATACATAAAGTTAACCGCTACAGTTGGGCAGGCAGATGCCAACACTTTTAACCTGTATTTTGAGGCGGATAATCCATCAGGGTTTGCGGGAGGGAGTGTTTATCTGGATAACATCAGGTTAATACACATGTAATGCAATGAAGCAGCGGAAAGGAATAATTATTTGGTACGTATTGGGCGATTTGCTGGCCTCAGCAATTACCTGGTATGGGGTATTTCTTTTCCGCAAATGTTTTATACAGGGAGAACCTTTTAGCTTATCAATTCCTTTTCACGACAACAATTTTTTTAAGGGCATAATAGCGGTGCCCTTTTTGTGGTTTTTGTTTCATTATGTTACCGGCACGTATACCGACCTTTATAAAAAATCGCGCTTACAGGAATTGGGCAAAACCCTGATTGTAACATTCGTTGGGGGCATAATTATTTTCTTTATACTGTTGTTGGATGACCAGGTGCGCAGGTATACTGATTATTATATCACCTTCCTGGTTTTATTGGTATCGCAATTTCTATTTACAACACTTTTCAGGCAGCTATTACTTTTCAGAGTCAGAAAAAATGTGGCATCGGGCAAAGTTGGTTTTGCTACGCTAATGATAGGAAGCAGCCAAAGGGCGAACGAATTATATGAAGAATTAAAAAAGGGGGAAAAAGCTTTTGGTTTTCACTTTACCGGTTACCTGGAATTAAACGGAAGGGAGAAGAACACCCTTACATCTGAATTAAAAGAACTTGGCCATCTTGATTCGCTCGAAACTGTATTACAGCAGCACATGGATATTGAAGAGGTTATTATTGCTATTGAGACCTCGGAGCACCATATGCTTAACGATATTATTATCAGGCTGGCAGATAAGAATGTAACCATCAGGATTATACCTGACATGTACGACATCTTATCGCGCACGGTGCGCCTGAATCACGCTATTGGAGAGGCGTTTATTGAAATACCGAATCAATTATTGACTGAATGGCAGAAAATTACCAAAAGGTGGTTTGATATTATTGCTTCGGTATTTGCCATTATTATTACACTACCGGTAACGATTTATGTAGCAATAAGAGTTAAGCTAACTGACGGTGGCCCGGTATTTTATTTACAGGAAAGATTAGGACATTATGGTGCTCCGTTTTATATCTACAAGTTCCGGTCGATGTACAGCAATGCAGAGGATAACGGCCCGCAGCTTACAACCGAGAACGATGCACGCATTACACCTATAGGGAAAAACATAAGAAAGTACCGTATTGACGAATTGCCACAATTTATTAATGTGATAAAGGGTGATATGAGCATTGTAGGCCCCAGGGCGGAAAGAAGATTTTTTGCAGACCAGATTATAAAAACTGCACCACACTACCGGCAGGTGTTTAAAGTTCAACCGGGTATTACCTCATTGGGTATGGTAAAATACGGATATGCATCGACCGTTGAAGAAATGGTTAAACGGTTAAAATACGACATCATTTACATTGAGAACATGAGCGTAATGATGGACTTTAAGATTATGATTTATACAGTGCTTACCGTGGTTTACGGTAGAGGGAAGTAATTACTATTTTTTGCCCAATAGCTTTTTCACCCTTTCTTTTAAAAGCCAGTATTTTGAGGCTTTAATATCGGCAAGCTCCCTTATTTGCAACTGGTCTTTAAACAATTGCGCCTTAGTTAACTGATAACTAAATTCCAGGCACTTTACCTTATCGCTTTCGAAGTTTTCGGCAACAAACTTGTATTTCTCTTCATCTAAAAACAAAATTCCCAAGCCGTGCGAGTGTGAGAATTCAAGACAGGTTTTATACTTGTCCTTAATTTCAGTCCAGAATCGATAAACTTCAAAGTCATTCTTCGTCTCGTTAATGTCATGAAAGAGGATAACACCGTCTGCCTTTACTTTGCTTTTCCAGGTATTGAAATCGTTTGATACGGCCTGGTAGGTATGAAACCCGTCAATATGTAAAACATCAATTGTATGGTCTTCAAAATCTTTTACCGCATCGTCAAATGATTTCCGGATATAGTTGGCGGAAACACCGTTATAATATTTTGAAAGAATCGATTTGAAATCATTGAATACCTTATCACCAAAAAGGCCGGCATGAGTATCGCCCTGCCATGTATCAATTGCAACGAGTTTTGTTTTACTTTTTGAGTCTTTTGCGGCCTGGCAAAAAGAGTAAAACGAGGTGCCCTTCCACGAACCCAGTTCAACTATCAAACCCGGCTGAAGGTTTCTTACAAGATTGTATCCAAAACATTTATGCCCAGACCATGGGGTTGAATTATCCTCAAACGATTCGGTGTATTCAAAATAAGGGTAAATCAGTTCCCATTGCTTCATAAACGACTATAAGTTAAATTCCATCGACCATCAAATTGGACGAGTAATGATAATTAAAATTCGGGCTTTATCGGGGATAAATATTGTTTATGCCCCTAAAATTGTTGAAGAAAAAAACCCATCACGATGGCTCGGATGGGTTTCTATTTTTAATGCTTTTGTATCAAGCTTATTCTTCTGTTTTTTCTTCAGCAGCGTCGTCTTTTTTCGCGGCTTTCTTTTTAGGGGCTGCTGCTTTTTTCGCGGTAGTACCACCAGCTCTCCTGGTTTTCTTCTTAGGTTCAGCAGTTTTAGCTGTGTTTTTGTTCTGGGTATAGATTTCGTTGAAATCTACCAGTTCAATCATAGCCATTTCAGCTGAATCGCCGGGGCGGAAGCCAGTTTTGATGATACGGGTGTAACCACCTGGACGGTCGCCTACTTTTGAAGCAATAGGGCCGAACAATTCATCGATGCTGAATTTGTTTTCAAGCACGCTGAAAATTGTTCTTCTGTTATGCGTAGTATTCTCTTTTGCGCGATTAACAATAGGCTCAATATAACCTCTCAGGGCCTTTGCCTTTGCAAGCGTTGTAAAAATTCTTTTATGAAGAATAAGCGAATTGCCTAAGTTCATCATCAAAGCATGCCTGTGTGCGGTTTTCCTTCCTAAGTTATTTACTTTATCTCCGTGTCTCATGACTTAATTTTTTCTAATGTTTCTTACTTCTAATTACTAGTTCTCGTCTAATTTATATTTGCTCAAATCCATTCCGAACATTAAGCCTTTTTCATGTAAAAGGGCTTCGATTTCAACTAACGATTTTTTACCGAAGTTGCGGAATTTCAAAAGGTCGTTGGTATTGAACTGAACCAGTTCTTCCAATGTATTGATTTTAGCTGCTTTTAAGCAGTTGAATGCACGAACTGAAAGATCAAGATCTTCAAGAGGTGTCTTCAACAATTTGCGCATGTGTAATACGTGCTCATCAACCATTTCAGTTTCAGTAGCTGTAGGGCTATCGAAAGAGATATGCTCGTCAGTAATCAGCATTAGGTGCTGAATCAAAACGCGTGATGCTTCCTTAACTGCTTCTTCAGGATGAACTGTACCATCAGTTGATACCTCAAGAACCAGCTTTTCGAAATCCACTTTCTGTTCTACACGGAAAGGTTCAACAGCATATTTTACATTCTTGATTGGAGTATAGATAGCATCAACCGGAATAAAACCGATAGCGTGCTCTTTAGAATTCTCGTCAGCAGGAACATAACCACGGCCCTTAGAGATAGTTAATTCAATCTCAAGGTTAACGTTGCCTTCCATGTTGCAGATAACCAACTCAGGATTCATAACCTGGTAAACGTTGGTGTGCTTTTCGATATGCTCAGCCTTGAATGAAGGAGAGTTTTTTAAAGCGATGTATATTTTATCGGCCGCATTTTCGTCGTCCATTACTTTCTTCAAACGAACCTGCTTCAAATTCAAAACTATTTCAGTAACATCTTCCAAAACACCTTTAATAGAAGAAAATTCATGATCAACACCGGTAATTTTGATACCGCTGATTGCATAACCTTCCAATGACGAAAGAAGAACTCTTCTTAACGCATTGCCAATAGTTACACCAAACCCAGGCTCAAGAGGTTTGAATTCAAAAGTTCCTTCAAAATCAGTTGCTTTCTGTAATGTGATTTTGTCGGGCTTCTGAAACGTTAGTAGTGCCATATTTTTAGTTTGTTTTTTTTATTAAAAAATTCCAATCAAAACCCGGAGTTAAGACTCCAGACACAAATCACTATTTAGAATACAACTCAACAATTAATTGCTCATTAATGTTTTCAGGTATTTGCTCTCTATCAGGGTAGTCAAGGAAAGTGCCTTCAACAGCCTTTTCATCCAAGGTAAGCCATACAAATTTCTTACCTCTTTTTGCCAGTGCATCTTGTACTACTGACAGGTTCTTAGATCTTTCGCGTAAACCTACTTTGTCGCCAGGTTTTAATGAGAAAGATGGAACGTTTACAACCGCACCATTAACTACAACGTGTTTGTGAATAACCAACTGACGTGCTTGTGAGCGTGAAGCTGCAAAGCCAAGACGGTACAATGTATTGTCCAACCTTGCTTCCAATAGTTTCAACAAGTTTTCACCCTTAACACCTTTTCTGCGGGTAGCTTTTTCAAACAGGTTACGGAACTGGCGCTCGAGCAAACCATAAGTATACTTTGCTTTTTGCTTTTCCTGTAACTGTACTGAGTACTCAGAAGCAGTCTTTCTTTTCTTTGACTGTCCGTGTTGTCCCGGTGGGTAGCTTCTTTTATCGAAGTACTTGTCGGTTCCGAAAATTGCATCTCCGAATTTACGGGCGATTTTCGTTTTAGGTCCTATATATCTTGCCATCTTTTTTTATTTCTAATTTCTAGTTTCTAATCTCCTTGGTCTACTACCTGATTTATACTCTTCTCTTTTTAGGAGGGCGGCAACCGTTGTGAGGTATTGGGGTCATGTCATTAATAACTGTTACTTCAATACCACTTGTGTAAATAGTACGGATTGCAGACTCACGTCCACCACCTGGCCCTTTTACAAATACTTCAACTTTTCTAAGGCCGGCTTCGTGAGCTACCTTTGCAGCTTCAGTGCATGCCATTTGTGCAGCATAAGGAGTGTTCTTTTTAGAACCACGGAAACCTACACGACCTGCAGAACCCCAGCTAATGGTTTGTCCCTGACCGTTGGTAAAAGTGATGATGATGTTATTGAAAGTTGCATTGATGAACGCTTTACCTTCTGCATCTACCTTTACTATTCTTTTCTTTGCTTTTGCTTTTGCAACGGCTGATTGTTGCTGTGGTGTTTGCTGCTTTGCCATTTTATAATTTTCTTTTCTTGCTTAACTCCTGTTTCTAAAATCTAAGATTACTTAGTTACCATTTTCTTGTTGGCTACTGTCTTACGCTTACCATTTCTTGTTCTTGAATTGGTTTTAGTTCTTTGGCCACGTGTAGGCAATCCTTTACGGTGACGAATACCGCGGTATGCGCCAATATCCTGCAAACGCTTAATGTTTTGCTGAACCTCACCTCTTAGTTCACCTTCAACTTTCAATTTATCGGCAATGTACCTGATGATACCGTTAACCTGTTCATCATTCCAGTCTTTCACCTTCGCGGTAGGGTCAATACCGTTAGAAGTCAAAATTTTGTTTGCTGTGGTTTTACCGATTCCATAAATATAGGTAAGCGCAATGCCTCCTTGTTTATTTTTATGAAGATCTACACCTGATATTCTTGCCATGTTATTTGTGAATGTCTTTTTTTATAAAATGATTATCCCTGACGTTGTTTGTATTTCGGATTCTTCTTGTTTATGATATAAACAACACCCTTGCGTCTTACAATTTTGCAATCCACACTTCTCTTTTTTACCGATGCTCTGACTTTCATGACTATTCGTTTGTATTATGCTTTTATCTAAAACTTAAAACCGATTACTTGTACCTAAATGTTATTCTACCCTTATTCAAATCGTATGGGCTCATTTCAACCTGCACTTTATCTCCGGGCAAAATCTTAATGTAATTCATCCTCATTTTGCCTGAAATGTGAGAAATGATCTCATGGCCATTCTCTAATTTCACTCTGAACATGGCGTTGCTAAGCGCTTCTGTAATTGTTCCGTCTTGTTTAATCAGGTCCTGTTTTGCCATTCAAAAATTGAATTCTACACACTACTCCCCAAAAAGGGAACGCAAATATAGAGTTTATGAACAATGCTGCAAACTTTTTGTACAGTAATTTTTACGTATTTCGCTGCAGACAAAATCGCTACTGCCCTTTCGGGTCACCTTATATCTTTACTAACTCCTTATTCTCTTTAACTGCCTGCTCAATCCATTCAAAAGAGCTCAATATCTCTGCTTTTAAAGGTTTTACGAGCACTGTATGTTCAAAATGTACCGACTGCGATCCGTCTTGTGTTGCAATTGTCCAGTTATCGCGTTTGGTATAAACATCTCTTTTACCCAGGTTAACCATTGGTTCGATGGCTATTGTGCAATTTTCCGGCAGTTTCTGTCCATCCCCTTTCCGTCCATAATTAGGAACCTGGGGATCTTCATGCAATGTTTTGCCAATTCCATGGCCTACTAATTCGCGCACACATTTGTAAGGGTGCTTCCTTTCGCAGTAATCCTGAACGGCGAAACCAATGTCGCCAGTTCTTTTTCCGGCAGTTGCCTGCTCAATTCCTAAATACAGCGACTCCTTTGTAACCCTCATTAACTCCAGTACCTCGGGCTTTACGTTGCCAATACCAAAGGTGTAGGCCATATCGCCGTGGTATCCATTCATAAAAACACCACAATCGCAGGAAATAATATCGCCGTCTTTATAAGCTTCAACCGTAGGTATACCGTGAACTACTTCATCGTTTACCGAAATACAAAGCGAGGCCGGGTACCTGTTATAACCTTTAAATGAGGGATGGCCACCGTGGTCTTTAATAAATTGCTCGGCTAACTTATCCAGCTTTATTCCATTCGTTCCTGCTCTCACCGCTTTGGCAACTTCGGCCAAAGTTTTTGATAGCAACTCGCAGCTCTTGCGAATCAACTCAATCTCTTCCGGTGTTTTAATCTTAATAGCCATGTCTATAAAACAAAAAACCCTCTCCTTTCAGAGAGGGATTTGAAGTTCGGTTTACATGCTTGCCGTTGCAAACCCTTGTCTTCCCTTTATTCGCCCTGAGGAGGTTAATCCATCATAATGGCGGTTAAGTAAATAAGTTTCTATTGTTTGTAATGTATCCAGTATTACACCCACCATAATCAATATTGAGCTACCACCAAAGAAAAGCGCGAAGCTTCTTTGAACATCAAACATCATTACTATAGCCGGCATAATTGAAACGATACCTAAGAAAATAGCACCCGGTAGAGTTATTCTTGATATAACTGTATCAATAAACTCTTCAGTTTTCTTACCTGGTTTAACACCTGGTATGAAGCCGCTATTACGCTTTAAATCATCAGCTATTTGAGTAGGATTAATAATCAAAGCTGTGTAGAAATATGTGAAGGCAACGATTAACAGGAAGTATACCATGTTATACGGTACAGACTTGATATCGTTAAATGCTATCAGGAATTTACCGTTCTGATCGAAGCCGGGTAAGAACTGGGCTACAGTGGCAGGTAAAAACATAATTGCCTGTGCAAAGATAATTGGCATTACACCCGCAGCGTTCATCTTTAAAGGAAGATATTGGCGAACACCACCGGCCTGCATCATTTTACCACCCTGAACGATGTTACGTTTTGCATACTGGACCGGAATACGACGTGTGCCCTGAATTAACAAGATACATGCACCGATAACAACTACCAGGAAAGCTAATTCGATAACGAATACGATAAGGCCACCTTTTGCTGTAACTCTTGAAGATAATTCTTCAAGGATAGAGCCCGGGAACCTTGCCAAGATACCAACCATGATAATTAACGAAATACCATTACCAATACCTTTGTCGGTAATCTTCTCTCCCATCCACATTACAAATAATGTTCCGGCAGTAAGTGTTACTACGGTTGCAATTGCAAATATTGTTGGAGATAGAGATTGAACCACCGCGTTAGCATCAGCATTACGAAGGTAAACCACATAACCGGCGCCCTGAAAAGCAGTAACTGCAATTGTGAGCAAACGGGTGTATTGGTTTAGTTCTCTTCTTCCGCTTTCGCCTTCCTTTTGTAATTTCTGGAAATAAGGAATGGCCATTGTTAATAGCTGAATGGCAATAGATGCAGAGATGTAAGGCATAATACCCAATGCAAATATTGATGCACGTGCAAAAGCACCTCCTGCAAATAAGTTTACCAAACCCAAAATACCACTTGAACCTGCAGACCTGATTGACTCAAGTTTAGTAGGGTCGATACCGGGGAGGGTAATGTAAGTTCCTAATCTGTAAATTAGAATAAGACCTAAAGTAAGAAGTATCCTCTGTCTGAGTTCTTCTATGCTCCAAATCTCTCTTAGTTTCTGAATAAGTTTCATTCTGTCTAACTGATTTTTAAAGGCTGCCTTAATCTTCCTTTTCTATTTCTCTAACTTAAAAAGGATTCCCTTCGCCGGAAATCCTTTTTATCATTCTGACTTCTTTATTTCACTATGGTTACAGTGCCGCCTAATCCTTCGATCTTGGCTTTAGCCGATTCGCTAATGGCGTGTACCGTTACATTTACTTTTGTTTTCAGTTCGCCGGCACCAAGTACTTTTATCAAAGCACTTTTACCAAGCACTCCTCTGCCGCGCATTTCGTCAACAGTTACTTCTTTCAAGCCATGTTTTTCAATCATCAATTGAATTTGGCCAAGGTTTAAAGCCGCGTATTCAACACGATTAAAGTTTTTGAAGCCCACTTTAGGTAATCTTCTTTGTAAAGGCATCTGTCCACCTTCAAATCCAAGTTTTGACTTGTAACCTGAACGAGACTTAGCTCCTTTATGACCTCTACCAGAAGTTCCGGCATCGGTAGAACCCTGTCCGCGACCTAATCTTTTCTTTTTTCCAACAGAACCTTTTGCAGGTTTTAGATTGTGCAATTCCATTTTTGAAATGTTTACTATCGTTTTGTCTTAATCCGTTTTACCGGGCCCAGACTAAATATTTTCTACTTTAACCAGGTGAAGAACTTTTCTGATCATACCTTCAACCGAGGCATTTTTTTCCATTTCGTTGCTGCTGCCGATTTTGTTTAAACCCAGCGCACGCATGGTTCTTTTTTGACGCTCATCTTTTTCGATGGTGCTTCCTGTCTTTGTAATTCTAACCTTTGCCATGTTTATGGTATTTTATCTAAACTACTATTTCAATTATCCTTTGAAAACTTTCTCCATTGATACTCCACGGTTCTTCGATACTGTATAAGGGTCGCGAAGTTTACCAAGTGCATCTAAAGTTGCTTTTATAACGTTTGCAGGGTTTGCACCGCCTTGCGATTTTGCCAACACATCTTTAATACCTGCACTTTCTAATACAGCACGCATTGAACCTCCGGCGATAACGCCCGTTCCCTGGCTGGCCGGACGCAACATTACTTTTGCAGCGCCGAATTTGCCAAACTGAACGTGAGGTATTGTTCCTTTAAATACGGGAACGCTAACCAGGTTTTTCTTAGCATCATCAATTGCCTTTTGGATTGCCTCTTGCACTTCCCTTGCTTTACCAAGGCCTTCACCAACGATACCGTTACCGTTGCCTACTACCACAGTTGCTGAGAAGGTGAAAGTACGGCCACCCTTGGTAACCTTAGTTACGCGGCGAATGTTCACCACTTTCTCTTTCAATTCCAGTTCGCTCGCTTTGAGCTTTTGAACGTTCAATTTTGCCATTTTTATATATTGATATTGAATCCTTAATTAAAATTTCAATCCACCTTCGCGTGCGCCTTCAGCTACAGCTTTAACGCGGCCGTGATATAAGAAACCACCGCGGTCGAACACCACCTCAGTAATTCCTTTTTCAGCAGCCTTTTTTGCAGCAGCAGTGCCAATTGATTTGCTTTGCTCGATTTTTGAACCGGTGCGCGCAAAATCTTTATCGCGTGTTGAAGCTGCCAGCAAAGTATTTCCTGTAGCATCGTCAATCAACTGAACGTAGATTTCCTTGTTGCTGCGGAAAACGCTGAATCTTGGCCTTTCGGCAGTTCCGCTTATTTTGGCGCGAATTCTGCCTCTGATCTTTTCTCTTCTTGCTATCTTATTAACTGCCATAACTTTTCGGTTATCTTAACTCTTTAATAAATCTTATTTCTTAGCGGCTGACTTACCTGCTTTTCTTCTTAATGCTTCGCCTACAAACTTGATACCTTTTCCTTTGTATGGTTCAGGCTTACGGATAGAGCGGATTTTAGAACAAACCAGGCCTAAAAGGTCTTTATCATTTGTTAATAGGGTAATGATAGGATTTTGACCTTTATCTTGTTTAGCTGATGCTTTAATTTCTTCAGGTAACAATACCACTACAGGGTGAGAGTAACCTACGCTTAATGTCAATACGTTTTTAGCAACATCGGCACGGTAACCCACACCAACCAGCTCAAGGTTTGCAGTGTATCCTTCAGACACGCCGTGAACCATGTTATTGATTAACGCGCGGTAAGTACCATGCAAAGCTTTGTGTCTTTTTTGCTCAGTAGGTCTTTCAACCGTTACAACACCGCTATCAATCTTTACAGCGATATCGGGATCAACAGCCTGGAACATTTCGCCCTTAGGACCTTTTACCTTTACAACATTTCCGCTCATTACTTCGACCGAAACGCCTTTTGGAAGTGTGATTGGAGCTCTACCTATACGTGACATAAATTAGAATTTATTATTCGTGTTTAATTACTACAACTACGGTTTAGAATATTTCGCATAAAACTTCACCACCAATACCCTGAGATCTTGCTTCTTTTTCAGTCATTACTCCTTTTGAAGTAGAGATGATTGCGATACCAAGGCCGCTTAATACACGTGGCAATTCTTCATGGCCTTTGTATTGGCGTAAACCCGGAGTTGAAATTCTTTTCAGATTTTTGATAACCGGTGCTTTGCTGGTAGCATCGTACTTCAATGCTATTTTAATAACGCCTTGTTTGTCGGCGCTTTCGTCAAACTTATATTTCAGGATATAACCATGCTCGTACATTATTTCGGTAATTCTCTTCTTCATTTTTGAAGCAGGAATTTCAACCAGTCTGTGTCCGGCTTGTTGAGCGTTTCTAACTCTTGTCAGAAAATCTGAAATTGGATCGTTCATTTTATTTCTTTTATAATTCTTACTAATTTGTATGCTTACAATACTACCAAGATGACTTAGTCACTCCAGGTATTTTACCATCGCTGGCCAAATCGCGGAATTTGATACGCGAGATACCGTATTGACGGATAAATCCTCTGCCTCTTCCGGTAAGTGCGCAACGGTTGCGTAACCTTACTTTTGAAGAGTTCTTAGGCAATTTGTCAAGTAATGACCACTCGCCGGCTTCTTTCAATGCCGCTCTTTTTTCGGCATATTGCTTAACGAGTCTTTCTCTTTTACGTTGACGGGCTTCTACTGATTTCTTTGCCATTCTTTTGCGGTTTTAGAGACGTTGTTATACGCCTGTATTCCTTATTTAGTTATTAGTTGCTACTTCTTCTTTTTTAACGTCTTTCTTAAAAGGCATACCCAAAGCTTCTAACAAAGCATAAGCTTCTTCGTCGTTTTGAGCTGATGTTACGAACGTGATATCCATACCATTGATTCTTGTAACCTTGTCAATTTCCATTTCGGGGAAAATGATTTGTTCTTTAATACCTAACGTATAGTTACCTCTTCCGTCGAAACCTTTATTGTTTACTCCTTTAAAATCGCGCACACGTGGCAGAGACACAGATACAAGGCGATCTAAAAATTCGAACATTCTATCGTTACGAAGTGTAACACGAGCGCCGATAGGCATTCCTTCGCGTAATTTGAAGTTAGAGATAGCTTTTTTAGCGTGTGATGCTACAGCTTTTTGACCTGCGATAGCGGTCATTTCATTTAATGCTATATCAACAAGCTTCTTATCGGAAGTAGCGCCGTTAACGCCCTGGTTTAAACAAATCTTTTTTAAGCGGGGAACCTGCATTACCGAAGTGAAGTTGAATTTCTTCATTAGGGCAGGTACGATTTCGTCCTGATAGCGCTTCGCGAAACGCGGAGTGTATGCTGCTGCTTTACTCATTTTAAAATATTTGTGGACGATTCCCAACCGTCCGGTTTTTAAAAAGGGAATGCAAAAATAGTAGTTACCAACAGATTTCCAAATGTTTTGGAAGAAAATTGGTTGAGGGAGGTGAGAAATTAACCACTAAGGCACTAAGAACACTTAGAAACACTGAGGTTTATGCGTTTTAACAGCCAAAATTGCATGGGAAATTAACTACTAAAGCGCTAAAAACACGCTAAAACGCTAAGAATGCAAAAATGCAAACGGCCAAAATTGTTTGAACCATGATTTTTGTGATTAAAGGCCTGATAGCAGCCAGCATCCAAACTTAATAATGCATTTTTTTTCTATACTGTCCGAGAAAAAAAATAGGGGAGGCCGAAGCCGCCCCATTTTTATAGCTTAGAAGTTACCACACTTTTAAAGCTATGAACCAAAGTAATAATTTTGTCGGACAGCACATATTTGCACAGATAACC
>CAIOTH010000091.1 GCA_903861145.1 uncultured Bacteroidota bacterium
AAAATAAAAAGCCCCAATAGTTGCCTATCGAGGCCTTACGCCCCATTGTGTCAGCAATGGGGGCGTGGGAGAATAATTTTATTTACGATTCTCTTTCTTTTCGTGCCCATAGTCATCCAACTCTCCATCATAGCGCCTGAATGCTACCTGGTAGATTAGCAGAACAACTCCTACCCCTAAAAGTACCGGCACTATATCCATTGATTTGATATTTGCCTTATAAATTTAGGAGCATAGATTTTACTTTTTTATGATTTTTGTCAAGTCATAAAAAACAAAATATATGCTGTTTGGCGATGGAAACATGCCGGCGGGAAATAAAAAACCCAAACGCTTAACTGCTTGGGTTTCGCGCCCGATTGTGTCAGCAATCATGAGGCGTGGAAATTTTTTTGTAGCTTTTGCTCACATAAGCCACATAGCATAATACAAGGTGCTTACCAGAATTGCGGCAAAGATGATAATAGCCTTATAACAAGCATGCATGGGATAGCGCATTCCGTCAAATTTAATTTTGAAAATGAAATTTCAACCGGCTACGAATTTATTCCCCGCCCGATGTATCGTGAGCAACAACAGATTTACCGGGCATCGGTGTCGGTTGAAGGTTGCCGGGCTGGGTTTTACTTATTTGCCACACGCAACTGCCGCTCATATCAATTTGCTTAACGCGGTAGTGGCTATAGCTTTTGTTGTAACTGGTAAAATCGTAATTAATCGGGTGCAGGCTATAACCTTTTGCTTTCAGGGTGCCAATAATTTCGAAATGCAGGCTATCGTTACCTGCTTCAATTACGTAGTTAAAAATATTGGCTTCCTTCAATACGGCAAAAGTTATTTTATCGCCCTGCCAGGTTTTTTCAACGGTTAGGTTTTGCGCCAAACAGCAGCGGCAAAGCAGCACAAAAATAAGACCGGCAGCTATTGTTTTTATGCGCATACAATTGCTTTTAGGGGGTTGGTTTATTTATATACACACAAATGTATAACCATCCATTGCCCTTAGCAATACTTAAATTGAGTATTTTGAGGTAGTGCCCCGGGCTATATCAGGTTAATTAACCGGGCAAAGGCAACCACGCCGGTGGTATCGATGCAGTTTGTTTTTTTAATGAGGTTGCGCCGGTGCGTATCAACAGTATGCGGGCTGATAAAAAGCTTTTCGGCAATGGTTTTGGTATCATCGCCCTGGGCAAGCAGGGTAACTATTTTCTTCTCATGCTCCGAAAATGTTTTGGGTTCGGTTACGCATTTTAAATCCGGGTCATATCCATAAATAGTAATACCATTGGGGGCGGAAATAACAAAATCTATTGAACCGGGCTTTTTAATATGGCCCACATAATGGCCAAAGCTTATAAAAAGAGCGGGTCGGCCGGCTTCATCGGTTTCCAATATCATGGTGCGCTGTAAAACCTGCACGTATTCGTCGTTTCCGTTTCGATACAAAAAACTAAGGCAAAGTACTATGTTTTTACAATACTCGGGGTCGTTATTGGCGTAACAATCGGCTACTATGTGGTGAAACTTTAATAAACCATCCAGTTGAGCAGGATTAGCTCTCGAAAAACCAAACTCGAACCCGTTTTCGGCTGTATAAGAAGATGCTTCAAGGCCCGATAAGACCCTCAGCCGGTCGCTCATGTATAAATACTGGTTGTTGAACGGATTGAGCACAAATATTACCACATTATTTTGCTGCGAAACCTCGTCTAAAAAGCGGACCTTCTCTTTCCATGCCTCTTCTGCATCCGAACTAATATTGCTTTGTAAATTAAGGAGGTCCCACAAACGCGGTATTTGCGGCAAATCCATGGCGCCCGTTGTTGGTGTGTTTTTCATAGTAGATTATTGTAATGAAAAATCAGCTTCTAAAACCAAACGAGCACGTTATACCATGGTTACTATCGCAGCGCATTGTTTAAAAGGTGTTTATGCGATAGTTTGTGTAATTATATAAAATGTATGTCAGATATTAAAAACTGAATTGTTAAAACTATAACGGCAGCATTGGGCTAGGGTAATGCTGAAATAAAAACGGAAAAATATAGTTTTACGTTATTATACTTTTATGATGGTAGAAATCGTTTATTGAACAAAACAAATAACAGTGCCTCCCTATAAATTACTCATCTTATTACTTCTGATTTCCACCGGTGCCAACGCTCAAACCGGTGCCGAATACCTTGCACAAGCCAATAAAGCCTACGACGCAAAGGAACCAGGTAAGGCCAAAGCCCTGTATTTAAAAGCCGCCGATTTAAACGAAACCGATGCGCACTTTGCCCTGTTTTACAAATATGTGTTGCCCGATAGCCAGCACCTGTATCACCTGCTTGAAGCAGCGCGTGCCGGTAAATCGGAAGCGGTGGGCTATATGTTTGAAGAGCTTGTTTTTAGGGCTAATAGCCTAACCAAAGCTAACCCCGCTTTGGCTATGGAGGTATACAAACAGGCGCTTAAAGTTGATGCTTCACTCAGTTATGATTTTAAAACCGAAGCAGGTTGTGTTCAAAAATGTTTAGAGGCCGGCCCGTTTGATGCGCAGGCGTTTTTCAAAAAGTACAACATTAAAGAGGAGTCGGTTAATGATTTTTATGGTGTTTGGGAACTGGCCGAAGAGGCATCGCACGGCGGGCGTTTTGGTAAGCCCCACCCAAAGCTGGTTTTTCAGTTAGTGTGCCGCGGTAGCTCGGTGCCCGCCGAGGGGGAATCGGCAATTAATGATACCTATCTTAGCTGGAAAAAAAATAAGGTACCGGCATTTAATATTTGCGATTATATAACCAGCGGCATGGGTATGGGTTATTGTGCGCATCGGGAAGATGATATTGCTGAGGCCAATAGGCAAAAGCGGATAAAGGAACTAAAGCGGGAATTAAAAAATAGCGCAGGGCCATTGCTCGATTCTGCTTATCAAAAAGCGGCTGCGTTTATCAGTTCTAAAGCAGGTATGGAAGAAGGGCAGGGCGGCACCGGTAGGTGGGCTTGGATTTTAGAGTCGGAAATAAGCCAGGAAGATAGTTTTGTTGATTTGATTGAGGTGGTGAATACCGGTAAACTGCCACCGTCTTTTCCCGGCAAAGCCGATGCCGATAAAAAGCTGAACGAAGTATACCGCACTGTTTTGAAAAAACTGAAAGAAAACCCGGTTACCGGTATGAATTCGGAAATAAGCGATGAAGGCGTGCGCGATACCCAGCGCTTATGGATGCCTTACCGCGATGCTACCGCTAAACTATTATCGGTTATTATGCCACACGTTGCGATTGAGCAATGGAAGAACTGGCTAACCAATGAGCGTATTGGGCAATTGGAGGGGATAGGAGAGGGGGATTGAGGTAAATGTTGCAGTTTATAAGCTATATTTGACATATGCCCGGGAGAACTGTTCGTGATATTATTTTTGGATTCTTTTTGATTGCGGTAGCCAGGGAATATGTTTCTATGGCTCACCAAATTGGATATAAAGACGCTTTTTTTAGCGTTGGAATATGGATTTTGCTAGCCCTTGTTGTTTACCTTTACGTAACCAGGTTTAAGAAATCGGAGTGACCCGAAGTTAAATACATTGTCCCCTTGATAGTGGTTGGCGTCCCCGCCAACCACCTCAGGGTGCTTTCTCAAAAATTACCACCCCATTCTCTTTTCTAAATAATATTATCATATATCTTTACCAAAATACTATTGGCTGATATGAGGGGTGGGTTTAGTGCGGTGGTAAAAAGGCTGCTGGCCGTTTTTATAGGTTTATGGGTGTGCGCTTTGGCGGCATCTGCCTCGGGCATTAGCAAGGGCCCGGTGCCCGCCTGGGTGCAACCGGTGCATGCAGATTTAACGGCCACTGTGCCCGCAAGCCAAATTGAGTCGGGCTATTACTATATACTGTACGAACGGCAGATGGACGTGCAAACCGCCACCGATTACATACACGTTCTCCGCAAAATAGTTAACCAGTCGGGTATTGAAAACTGCAGCCAGCTTGAGTTTGAATACGACAAGGCTTTCGAAAACGTAGTGATACACCACATTCATGTTATCCGCAATGGCCTGGTTATTAACCAGCTTGATGTTTCGAAGTTTAAGATAGTGCAAAAGGCCAAAGCGATGGACGTTTTGCAGTATAACGAAACCATGAGTGGCCTGTTGTTTTTAGAGGATATTAAAGTTGGCGACATATTGGATTATGACTATAGCACATATACCACCAACCCGCTTTACACCTCAAAATTTACCACCGATTTAGATGAGCAGTATGGTGTGCCCATTAGCCTGGTTAGTTACCGCATAGTATGCCCCGAAAAGAGAAAACTATTTACGCGCCAGTTAAATAACGGCACCGCGCCGGAAGAGAAAACCGAGAACGGCCAACATATTTATACCTGGAACCTTAAAAATCTTGCCCCGCTTAAAAGCGAAGACCATTTACCAATAGGATATATGGAGGGACCGGTGAGCCTGGTTTCGGAATATGACGGTTGGAAAGATGTGCAGAAGTGGGGTAAAGATTTATACGCACCGGTTATGGTTAGCGGCAAACGCATACAGGCCCGCGCTGCCGAGCTTGCCAAAGGTTACACTACCGATGAAGATAAAATTGTGCGCGCCCTGCGTTTTGTGCAAGACCAAATACGCTACCTGGGTATTGAAACCGGTGTTAATACCCATAAGCCGCATTTGCCCGAGCAGGTTTTAACCCAGGGCTTTGGCGATTGTAAGGATAAGGCTGTGTTGCTTTGCATGCTTTTAAAAGAAATGGGTATTAAGGCAAGCCCGGTACTTATAAAAAGCAATGCGGCTGATAATTTGGACGAGCGCCTGCCCTCGCCGTTTAGGTTTAACCATGTTTGCGTAGCGGTTGATTACAAGGGCGGGTACCGGTACTTCGACCCCACTATTTCGTACCAGCGCGGGGTTTTTGACAGTACGTATTTTCCCAATTATAAGTTTGGGATAATACTGGATGATAAAAGCGAAGGCCTTACAAAGATCCCGTTTAATAATATCTGCTTTCATCAAATGCTTGAAAGGTTTGAGGTTGGCGATACTGATGCTACTACTAAACTTATAGTAACCACTACCTACACCGGTGGGTCTGCCGATAAATTCAGAGAGAGCAGCGCATCGGGCAGCATGGCCACTATGCAAAGGGAATACCTGACATATTACCAGGGTTTGTATAAGGAAGTCGAAATTACCGATAGCGTAAAAATTGCCGAAGATGACAGCGTTAGCAACAGAATTGTAACTACCGAGGCATACACCATCAACCACTTTTGGACGCACCACCCGGGGCAGGAGCATGAATGGATTATCCATTTCTATTCAGACGAGATAAAGAGTTACCTGCACATAGCCAAAAACCGCAAGCGCACCATGCCGCTTAGCGTAAACTACCCGCTTAACTACGAGCAGAAATTTGAAATTGTTATGCCAAGTGAGTGGCCGATGAGCGGCCAAACCGATGTGGTTGAAGATTCGGCCTTTCTGTTTACGTTTATTAGTAGTTATCATGCCAGCAACTACACCATAACGCTCGATTACGCTATAAACACCAAAACCGGCACTTGTAATGCATCGTACAACAAGCATTATTTTGATGATATTGATAAGCTAAGCGATCTTCTGGGCTACAGCGTTTACATTAACGCTACTGTTGACCCAACCAAACCGCACCCGGTTAGCATTTTTATGCTGATGCTGCTTTTAGTTGCCGGTGGCATAACCGGCTTTATTTGTTACCGCGTGTACAACACCTACGACGTAACCACCTTCTACACCGGCGACCCACCTGCTGATTTTGGCGGATGGCTGATATTGCCCCTAATAGGTACCGTTGTTAACCCGTTGCTGTTGGTTTACTTTATTTACCACTTTAAGTATTTAACCGATGATGTAATTGAAATGATGTTTGATAAATCGGCCATTACATACAGCCCGGTGTTGGGTTATGCGCTTGTAGTGCAGTTGTTCATGTTTGCGGTACTGCTGGTAATGTCGGTATTGGTTTTTGTAACGGCGTTTAAAAAGCGCACCATATTCCCGTATGCATTTGCTGCCATGCATTTGGGCTGGCTGCTTAAAAACTTTGTTAACTGGGTAATGATGAACTCGGGCTTAATACACGGGCTAAAGTATAACACCACCGCCGATACTGAATTATGGCACACTGCCCTGTATTGCGCCATTTGGGTAACCTACATGGTGCGTTCGGAAAGGGTAAAACTTACGTTTACCAATGTGCACCCTTCGCGCGTGGTACCGGTGGTAAACCCAGAGTTAATTGAGCCGCTGGTTATAGAACCTGAGCAAACAGAACCGGTTGATGAAACCTTAGATGATTGCCCTACTGAAGAAGTGAATGATAAGCCGGATGGGGTGGAGTAGGTTAGCCTGTTCCCGTTAAATAAAAGTTAAGCCTCCCTGCCTAAATTTGGGCTGCCAAACAAAAACCTTTATTTATACAGTATGAACCACAAAATATTTGGCTTTATACTGCTTGCCTTCTTCGTGCAATTAACCAATGCCCAATCGCTGTTAGAGCAGCGCAAAACCTTTACGCGCGCCGATACACTTCGCGGCTCGCTGCGGCCCGAGCGCACTTGCTTTGATGTAACGTTTTACGAACTAAGCGTAAAAGTTGACACCGGTGCCCAAACCATTGCAGGCAGCAACCGCATAGTATATAAAACCGTGACCGATTTCACCAAACTGCAGATAGACCTGTATGCCAACATGCTTATCGATTCCATTATGGCCGAGGGCAAGGTGCTTAAATACAAGCGCGAGTTCAACGCTATATTTGTTGATATGCCCCGCACCATGAAGACCGGTGAGAAGGGCGAGCTAATTGCCTATTACCATGGCAAACCAACAGTGGCTAAACGTCCGCCGTGGGATGGGGGCTTTACCTGGACAACCGATGACCAGGGCCGGTTCTGGCTTGGCGTAAGTTGCGAAGGCATGGGCGCCAGCCTGTGGTGGCCCTGTAAAGATTACCTGGGCGACGAGCCCGATAGCGTGCGCGTAATGTGCAACGTGCCCAAAGGGTTGAAGTGCGTTTTAAATGGCATATTAGAAGCCGAAATTCAGCACCCCGCCGATACCACCATCACCTATTCGTGGAAGGTAAATTACCCTATTAATAACTACGATATATCGCTCAACATTGGCAACTACGTGCACTTTAGCGATACCTATGTTGCCGATGATAAAACCCACCTGGCGCTCGATTATTATGTGCTGGACTATAATCTTAAAAAAGCCAAAGAACAATTTTTACAAGTTAAGCCCATGCTTAAGTGTTACGAAAAATACCTGGGCAAATATCCCTTTTGGATGGATGGCTATGCACTGGTTGAAACACCTTACCTGGGTATGGAGCACCAGGAAGCCATTGCCTACGGTAACAAATACCAAAGCGGTTATGCCGGTTACGATTTTTCGCGCATCGGCCTCGATTTCGATTACATCATCATCCACGAATCGGCGCACGAGTGGTGGGGCAACTCGGTAAGTTGTAAAGACCTTGCCGATATGTGGATTCACGAATCGTTTGCCACCTACACCGAATCTATTTTTGTTGATTGCACCTACGGCCCCGATACTGCGCTGATGTATATTAACGCTAAAAAATCTACGGTCGGCAATAAGGCCCCCATTGTAGGCACCTACGGCGTTAACGAAGAGGGCGACGGCGATATGTATAACAAAGGCATGCTGTTTTTACACACCCTGCGCCACGTAGTAAATAACGACCCCAAATGGTGGAGCATTATTAAAGGCATGTGCGATACCACCTTTAAAATGAAAACCATTGGTTACGATGATGTGCTGAAATACTTTAACGATAAAACCGGTATGAATTTAACCGCCGTGTTTGATCAATACCTTAAGCACGCCAAAATACCGCTACTGCAATACAACCTAAAAAAGGACAAAGGCAACACCTACATCTTTAGTTATAAATGGAAAACCGACAGCAAAGATTTCCTGATGCCCTTTACTGTCTCCACCGATAACCGCACCGACCACCACCTAAACGCCACCAACGACTGGAACAGCACCACCATCACCCTCGAAAAAGAAAACGACCTCCGCATTCGAGATGACCTTGGGTATTTTAATACCACCCGGTATTTTAATATGGATAAGGCGAAGTAACGCGAAAGCGTCATTCGCAGTTGTGGTTGGCGTCCTCGCCGACCACTGTATTTTGCGGATGTGTGAGATTAGCCGTTTTCGGTTGGCGGGGACGCCAACCACTAGGGAAAAAGAAAACGCCGGGCTGATTACCGGCCCGGCGTTATTGATATATAGCAAATGTGGTTTAGCAATAGTGGCCCGCAACCCAAACAAGCCTTCCGCACCGGTCGGTAATATAGTGGCCGGGTATGAATGCCCTTTCGTTGTGCCTTCCTTCAAAGCGATAAGCATGTTCGTCGCGGCGTTCAAAGTAACGGTCGTCGCCATCGCGGTGTTCAAACTGGCGGTCATTGTCGCGGTATTCACTGCGGCGGTCGCCGTCGCAGTCTACACGTTTAAAATCGTCTCGGTCCTTAGCCTGTGTGTTCTGCATTAAACCAAAACTGATTAACAGAACGGCTGCTGATTTAAAAATGATTGTTTTCATATAGCATGAATTTTATAATACTATGATTGCACAACAACCCGGTAGTTTAATGCGTCAAAATTCTTTAACTGATTTTTGCAAATGCTGTTAAGGCCAGCCCATTTCAAACAACCGCCCACTGGTCCGGGTTTAGCCTCTACGCAACTTCTACTTAAAATGCAATAAACTTTCAGCTTCCCACATCTAAAGGTTTTGTCCCATTTAACCATTCTCCCCAAAGCTGCATATCCCTATATTAGCAAGATAAAAACCACCACCATGCGCAAACTAAAACTACAAATGCAAATAACCCTCGATGGTTTTGTAGCCGGCCCCGAAGGGCAGAACGACTGGGTGTTCGCATCCGGTGCGGATGCAGCCGGTAGGCTTAAAGTAATTGAACTGGCCGATAGCTGCGATACCCTTTTGCTGGGCCGCAAAATGGCCCCCGACTTTATTAAGCACTGGGAAAACGTGGTAGACAACCAGCCCGATAGCCCCGACCAACCTTTGGCGCAACGCATGGTAAACCTGCGCAAAATTGTTTTCAGCCGCACACAAACCACCATAAACGGCAGAAATGTAACAGTTGAAAACGGAGACCTGGTTACCGCAGTACAGGCACTTAAAAACGAACCGGGCAAGGATATAATGGTTTACGGCGGCGCCAACTTTGTAAGCTCGCTTATTAGCCACAACCTTATTGACGAATATTATATGTTCGTTTGCCCAATAGCAATAGGCAAAGGGCTTTCAATTTTTAAGGACAAAAAAATGCTGAAATTAGAAAGCTCAACCCCATACAAAAACGGTAAAGTAATTAATAAATACCTACCGGTATTGGCGTTGCCGATGTTGGTGTTTTCATCCCGCATTTTTCCAGCGTAGCGAAGAAAAATGCAGGCCTGTCCCCCGCCGGCGGGGGTGTAGAGGGTGGAGAGCATCTTCCCGAATCGAAGATCAATAATGGCGCGGGGGCCTTTCCCACAATTTCTTTGCGCGCTTTGCGGGCTGTTCCTTTGCGTTCTTTGCGTGAAACGGCTGTTTTGTATTCCCGCTTTAATTTACTGGCCCGGTGCTTTAGTGTTATTAGGATAACTTATACCGGGGCCAAAGTAACACGCATTCTCCTTTATTTTGCCATCCTTAAATTTAAAATACTCCGTGTTACGAAACACCCTGCCATCGTTAGTCCAGCCGTTATAAATTACAAAGGCATCATCTCCATCAACAACAAGCTTCTCAATATCAAAGCGCTTAATGTTAACGGCATTTGGCCAGCACCTTTCCTTATAGGTCTTTAAATCAATATGGTCATCATTCGGGCTGTTGAAAACAAACCCCTCGCCTATAAGCGAGTTCAGCATGTTCCAGTCTTTTTTCTCGTAAGCGGCATAATAATCCTTAATCATTTTCTGGTTAGCCGTCCTGTTATCGGTGTTGTTACAGCCGCTGCCAAGCAATACCAGCGTAATAGCAAATACGCGTCCAACATCATTTTTTTTAAATTTATTTCTCATAAATGTATTTTTAATTTATCGCATATAGTAAACCTACAAAATGTATATCATATTCGCAACAATTTGCGGGGCCGGGGTGAGTTGGCTGTTTGCCTTTATCTCCCCTCATAAATCAGAGGGGCCGCCCTGGGGGTAGTTAGGCTGTTTGTATCACCAACAATGGCCAATAAAATGCTTCACACTTTGCATAAAATGTATTTAATTGCAGTAGGATATAGCACAAACACGCCCCTCGCCGGTATTTAATTTTATTATAGCTTTGAATAAATGAAAACTAAAGCCCCACTACTTTTAGTTTTAACGTGTTTAGCACTGGTGTTTATTGCTGGTTGCAGCAAGCCCGGGGCAAACGGTATTGGCAGCAATTACCAGGGCGGCATAATAGCCTATATACTTCAACCCGGCGATAACGGATACGACCCGCACGTGCAGCACGGGCTTATTGCAGCCCCAAGCGATCAGAATGGTTTACAGGGCATGGCATGGTCTACCGATACTAACACCAGGTTTGGTGCAACCAATACGGCCATGGGTGCCGGCCGGGCAAACACCGATTCGATACGTGCGCATGAAGACACTACCGGTGGTTATGCGGCAAGTTTATGCACTAAACTTACCCTTGGCGGCTATACCGACTGGTACCTGCCCAGCGAAAAAGAGTTGCAGCAATTATACCTTAATAGAGTGACTATTGGTGGTTTTAACCAGGGCCTTTATTGGAGCTCGACCGAGGCTGCCGATGTGCACAGCGCATGGGTGCTGTACTTTGTCGTTTCTAGTGTGCCTGCTACTGTGGCTAAGTCGCAGCGTAATAGTGTGCGGGCTGTGCGTAGTTTTTAAGCACCGGTTGATAGTTTTGGCCACCGGGCTTAACAGCTGGCGGTCAAAAACCGGTTTCTTTTTAGTTAAAATTTAATCAGAGTTCTGTTCTCGCATTTATTATCAGTTATTTACGCTAAAAAATGCCGTAGTTTTGTGGCATAAGTGATGTTTATGAGCAATCGGTTTTATGTTTTTATGCTGGCAATGTTGTTTGCAGAATTTGCGCATGGCCAGCAGTGGGGTTCTTCGCGTGTTATTCATAACCGCAGTATTTATTCGGTATTTATTCGCAACCCGCAAAACATTACTATAAGCGGGGGTAATGATTATAACGCTTCACTTGAATCCGTTTTTAATGCAACCGATTTTGGTTTAAACTGGAATGAAAGCACCGCCGATACTTTTGGCTTTTGTGTGCGCTCAATAGCTTTCGCCGACCCACAGCACGGTTTTGGCTCGGGTTTTTTTGGCAACTATGTGCACACCACCGATGGCGGACTTACCTGGCCCCGCGATACGCTACCTGTCAACCGAAACTTTTTTAAAGCTGTTTATTCTTCTTCAACCAACGCATACCTGGCAGGAGGGGAGGAGCTGAATAGCAACGTTCAAACAATATTAAAAAGTACCGATGGTGCACATACCTGGGCTGTGGTGCGCGATACCGCCGGGCCCGTGCTAAGGTCAATTGCATTTATGGATACCCTGCGGGGATGCGCGGTTGGCGATACCGGTACTATATTGCGCACCGCCGATGGTGGCCTTACCTGGCAGGCTGTTACATCGCCGGTGCAGTTAAACTTTAACAGCATAACATTTATAAATGCCGATACCGGTTACATTGTGGGCGGAAACCGGGCGCTCGATTCGAGCCGTGTGGTATTGCGTACTGCCAATGGTGGAATTAGCTGGGCGGTAATTCAAAACCTGCCGGGCGCCTGGTTAACCGATGTTTGGTTTATGAATGCCGATACCGGTTACATTGTTGGTGATTTAGCCACATTTTTAGAGACTACCGATGGAGGCCAAACCTGGACCGCGCAAAGTGTTACCAATGCCACCGGTGCCGAGTATTTTACATCGGTAAGGTTTTATAATGCGGGTTTTGGTGTAATAGGTAGTTTGTTTGGACAGGTTTTTGTTTACGCCAACCCACCGGTGCCCCTTGTAAAAACCGGCAGCGCCGTTATTCAGTATCTCAACCAGCAGCAGGTTGTTAACGTGTCCGGTAGTACCAACACCCATGGGTCCCCTGCTAACATGTCGTTTATTGTCGGCCACGACTCACTATTAACAGGTGCTATCGAAACCTTATTTCCCATCGAGGTTACTTCAAATTCGTTTGTTTCTGAATTGTTCGATATTGGCGCTATGCACCCATCGCCCGGTACGCACTACTTTGCCTGCAAGGTAACCAACACCAGCGGTTCGTATTATGGCGATACAGTTAAGTTTATTGTACCAGCCGATACCGCCGTGCTTATAGCTACCGGTACTACCAACGGGGGCACAACGTCTATTACCCTTAACGGCCAGGTAGGCAATTTGCCTGTTGGGGCCAATGTATATTTTGAATATTCGTTTTTGGGCGAAACAAATGTGCACACCGTCGCCGCAACGCCGCCGGTAATTAATGATACCCTGGCGCATAATGTTGCAGCAAATGTTACCGGTATTATTCCCAATATGCAATATCAATTTAGGGTAAAAGCAATAGCCGATAGCGATATATTTTACAGCGGCTTGCTGGCGTTTAGCTTATCGGCACCCATTGCAATTGTAAATACCCAACCCGCTACCAATATCACATCAACGTCTGCTACATTGCAGGGTGTGGTAAGTGGCCTGCAACTGCCTGCAAGTGTTTGGTTTCAATATATACTAAGTGGCGATACTACCATGGTTGCTGCAGTGCCTCCAAACATTAACGATGTATTATCTCATAATGTGCAGGCCCAGGTTACCGGGCTTTTAACCGATAGTGTATACCAATATCGGGTAATAGTTCTGCTTGATAGTGACTACACCTATTACGGCAACTTTCTTACCTTTTTTGCAAGCCCTTTATCTAACGGCAATATTGTAGTATCAACTTCGGTACCGGTTAACGTAACAACAAGTTCGGCAACCTTGCAGGGGGCGGTAAGTAACCTGCCATTGCAGGCCACTGTTTGGTTTGAGTATGTGTTTAACGGGGTTACAACCACCGTGCCCGGTGTGCCGGCGGTTGTAAACGATACTCTTTCGCACAACGTTTCGGCGCAACTTAGCGGGCTTACACCTTATGCACAGTATGTGTACCGTATTAAAGTGTTATTGAATAATGGAGTTACCATTTACGGCGATTACTTTACCTTTTACGCGTTTAGCGCGGGTAATATTATTTTAATTGCCGACTCCAGCAATAACGCAACGCTTGGCGGCGCCAATGTATTTGGCCATGTGGGCAATTTGCATTTTCCGGCCCACGTGTTTTTTAGTTACTGGACCGGTGCCTCACCGGTGGTTACCGTACCGGCTATGCCCGGCTATATCAACGATACTTTAACTTATGCTGTTACAGCGCAATTAGGCGGCCTGGTGCCTTACAGCCGTTATTATTGCAATGTGGTTGTTACCGATAGCCCGTTTATATATCAAAGCTCAGACACGCTTCAGTTTTTAACCGGTGTAAGGCGTGTAACAACCCTGCCTGCAACCAACGTTACCACCACCTCGGCTGTGCTTAACGGTGTGGGCGATTCGCTACCCATCCCGGGTTCGGTTTATTTTCAGTATTGGGTAAGCGGTAGTGCAGCAACCATCATACCGGGTAATCCTGCAACAATACAAGATGCTTTGCCTCATAATATTTCGGCACCGGTTACCGGTTTAGTGCCCGATAATATTTATCAATTCAGGTTAAAATTTGTTGATACCACCGGCGGAGTAAGTTACGGCGATACCCTTCAGGTTTATACCGGTGCTTCCGAAATACCCAACTGGGATTTTCAGCTTTGGAGTTATGATACCATACCCATGCCTTACGGATGGCTTATCACCACCGACCATTTTAAACGCGTTACCGGGCATAGTGGCAATTACGGGATTGAGGTTTCAGGGCAAAACATTATCAGCCTTGGGCAGTTTGCCCCCAATGGTAATACGCTCGATTTTGTAAACGGCCGACCTTATAATTACAGGCCCGACTCTATCGTGGCCTGGGTTAAATATAACCTTGCACCCGGCGATTCGGGCGGGTTTATTTACTCGTTACACAACCAGGGTAATGTTGTTGCGCAGCAATGGTGCTTTCTTGGCGGCAACACGGGTGGTGTGTATAAAAGGGTTGCGTTTAAAGTTGATTACAGTTCGGGCCTTACGCCCGACTCGTTTATGATGGCCATTATTGTGCCCGGCAAATACGATAGCATAAGCTTTGATGATTTTGGATTTACCCCTGCGGCAGCGCCGCCAATATTTAATGGCAATTTCGAAACCTGGTTTAATTACCCCATACATAACCTTTTATACTGGGATTATTTGCGCTTTTTGGTATTCGACTCAGTACCCGGTTATTCGTTTGACGCTGTTAGCCAAACTTATTTTAACCCGCCGTACGATTATGCCGCGCAAATTCAAAATGTATTCCCTGCTTTGGGTGGCTCAATACCCGGTGCCATTGGCACCAGCGAGGGCTATTTAGGGCCACCGGGGCCTTCATTTGCTGTTAACGCCCGGCATGTAACGCTAAATGGCTTTTATAAATATTACCCCGTAAACGGCGATACAGCGCTTTTTACTGTGGCAATGTATAAGGCCGGCCAGATATGCGGCGAGGGTGCTTTTTATGCCCCCGATTCGGTTACTGAGTTTACGCCGTTTAGTATCCCTATTAATTACTACTTATCAACCGATATACCCGATAGCGGGTCGGTGGGCTTTAGTTGTTTTACCAATGGACTGCGCGGCCCTTCTAAACTGGTGCTTGACAAACTGCATTTTGACGGATTTATTGCCGGGCTTGATGAAACAAATGGTAACAATACCGTAATAGATAAAGGCGGCATTAAGATTTATCCCAACCCCGCTACCTCTTTATTGCATGTTGAGCTAACCGGTTTTGACGAGGTGCCGATGACCTTCGAAATACACGACATCAGCGGCCGTTTACTTTCCACCAACCGTTGCGAACCGGGCACCCAAAACACAACCATCAACGTTGCGCAACTACCTGCCGGTATTTACCTGTTAACAGCAATTAACAGCGGGCAGGTTACTACTGCAAAGTTTGTAAAATATTAAATGACCGTTGTATTCCCTCTCTCTATTTCAAAGAGTGATGCCTGAACAGTGGGCGATTGAATATCAGGCGCACCGGTTAACTCATTCAACCTGTTACCATAAATAATTTTGGAGTGTGCAGCAATTGCATCTGTAAATAATCTCCCTCATATATAATAAGGAAAAACAATTTGCGTTACAGGGGGTCATTAATACTTTATGAAAGTATCGGCCACCTTAGTGTTGATGCTGCTGCTATTAGTGTGTAAAGCCCAAACTGCCGATAGCACCGGTGTAAGGCTTGAACGCTACAAACAGCAATACAACCAAAATCTTTTTTCGTTAAACCAATATCAATGGCTAAAAGCGCAGCTGTTAGATATTCCGTTTAGCATCAACGCGTTCCCCGATAGCGTACGTGCGCAGGTTTTGCACAGGCGTTACCGCAGCCGTATTATTGGCGGTAGTTGTCTGGTGGGTATAGGTTTTACCACTGCCATGGTTGGGGCCATAGTAGCAGGGGTTGTTGTTCCTTATCAAAACGAACCCTTCAGGCCCCGCGAGTTGGCGCACCCGTTTGTTTATACCAGTGTTATGGGCGGCTTTACCGCTATTATAGGTGCAGTGCTTTTAGGCTTTGGCGAACACGACCGAAGGCTTTATTATAACGATTATGTTGCCCTGCGCCTAACCGGTGGCAACAATAGCATAGGGTTGGCTTGTAACTTTTAAAACCGCAGTAATGAAACAAATACTTTTTGCACTAAGCCTGCTGTTAACGCAACAGCTATTTGCCCAAATGCCCGATAGCACCGCTATTAAACTGCGTCAATACCAGGATTACTACGACCGTGGCCTCATTAACAATAACGAGTACCAAATAATGCGTGCAAAAACATTGCAGTTAAACAAACCCTCAAAACCGATACACTATGCTTGTTACGACAGCCTTAAACAATACAATCAAAAACTAACTTTTGAAGTGGGTATTGAACCGGTGGCGTTTTTTAGCGTACGGTATATCGAAAAATATCATGGTATAGATGGTAATGGCCAGGCGTATAGTGGCAGCCAGCTAGCCGGTGTAATTCCTTACGGCGGCATGGCGGTTGCCATAGGTGCGGCGTATAAAAAAAGGTACCACGCCCATATACTAATTAGCTACGAGGGCACACCCGGCGAACAGATTTTTATGCTGGGTGCCGGCTTTAGCGGTAACCTGCTGCACGGCAAAGTATCGCCCTTTATACATGTAGAGGGCGGTTATGCCACCGGTAACAGTGCAGAGGCCGATTCGGAAAGCCCTTACAACGGGTGCTACACATCGGCTGGCGTTGGCCTTTACGTGCAGGTTTCAAAACTATGTGCCATCACCCTATCGCCCGACTACCGGTTTATTTACGGCCACACAAAACAAACATCCTTTTACGATAACGGCATTGCACTCAATACATCATGGCAAAAAGTAGACAGCTTTAACCACCAGTTGGGAATAAGGTTTGCAGCTATATTTTATTGAATGTACTAATGGTTAGCTGATGCCGTGGTAACGCCGGCGGCGGCAAAAAAAAATGTGATTATTTTCTATGGATTTTATATATCCGGTTATCTAATCTAAAGGAGATTGAAAACGAAATACTATGAAAATAGCCATCCTAATAATTGCCTCGCTATCGCTGCTGACCGGATGCCATGTGCAGAAATTCGAAAAAATTATTTTTCATACCACCCAATGTTTTGGAACCTGCCCCAGCTATCACCTCGAAATTGATAATGACAAGAAAATTAGCCTTTACGCCGAAACTGTATTCAGTAAAGACCGGCATGCGTTATTTAGATTTGATACTACAAAAATGGGCTACTTTACCGGTAAGGTTGCCGACACCTCATTTAAAAAACTGGTAAGAGAATTTAATGCTGTGGGTATTGGGTCTTTAAATTTTGACGGTGCCAATTGCTGCGATGGAAGCGAAATTACCATCATTGCATACTATGATGGTAAGCGTAAATACTTAAAATCGATGTTTCCACCCGCAAAAGCCGGACCGCTGATAGATATTCTTTACGAAATATGCGGGAAAAGCAAATTACAGAGAACGGACAAAAAGTTCTACATAGAAGATACTTCCCAAAGTCAGTATTCGCCGGGCAGCTAAGCAGGTGTGTGCGTTGTTTATCCCGGTCAATCTAAACTATGGCATGTGCGCCGGTTACAATAGCATATTATTGCCCTCAAAATCAACCAAATAGCAATACCTGCAACAGATTACATTACTCTTATTTTTTTTTAATAACTTGCACATAATTGCACTTTACACACAACTTTGCAATTAAACCTTAACACGTAACTAACTTTTTATAACCTTAAAATTAAGTTTTATGAAAGCTAAATTATTTACAAGCCTGCTTGCACTTATGGCGCTGGTGTTAGCAACAAATGGCCAGGCGCCTCAGGGCATTAATTACCAGGCTGTAGCACGCAACGCAGCAGGCACGCCACTTACCAACCACCATGTGGGTTTGCAGTTTTCGGTTTACGTGGGTGCGCCTACCGGCACCGCGGTTTATGTTGAATCTGATACCGCAACAACCAACGAGTTTGGCTTATTTACTACCGTAATAGGTGGTGGCACAGCTACAACCGGTACTTTTGTAAATATTAACTGGGGTAGTGGCGGCAATGTTTATTTAAATGTTGGTATTGACCCAACCGGGGGCACCAGTTATACAAGCATGGGCACCACGCAACTACAAAGCGTTCCTTATGCTTTAAATAGCTCGCAATGGTCCAGCAACGGATTGGACATCGTCAATAATAATTCAAACGGGGCGGTAGATGTTGTTAGCTCCGATCAGGATATAATGAATCTAACCGGTTCGGCAACCAACACCAGCCCGTACATTGCATTTAGTAATATAGGTGGCAGGTACCGGGGCTATGTGGGTATATGGAGCGATACCGCCGGCTTTGATGTAGGTACCGGCGGTGGCAATACTACCGGTAATTTTAACCTGGTTACCCAGGCCTCACCTAAGATGACTATTACACCCACAGGTTTAGTGGGCATAGGCACCACTGCACCCGGTGCGCAACTGGATGTGCAGGGAGATATTTCGATGGGCCTCAGCACCGGTAGTGCCGCTCGTTTAAGCTTGCGGAATTCAACCCTCAGTATTGGATTAACAGCACTTAGCACAGGCCTTGTACTTGGTAACGGCGGCAACACAACCGACCCACTTATTTATTTTGAGGAATCGGATAACGCCATTATTCCTAATTATAACAACGTTACCAGTTTAGGTAACTCCAGTTATAAATTTACATCGCTTTGGGCCACCAACGGTACTATACAAACCAGCGATGCCAGGTTGAAGACCAATATCCAAAACCTGAACATGGGCCTGAAAGAAGTGATGGCTTTAAGGCCGGTTAGCTACGATTGGCTAAACCCCGCACAAGGCGATGCAGGCAAAATAGGCTTTATTGCACAGGAAGTAGAAAAGATTGTGCCGCAGGCCGTTGTGCATGAGCATGTAAGCGACAAACAAATTGAAGAAATTAAAGCCATGCACAGGGTTGTGCCCGAGGTAAGAGACCCATACGGTATGAACTACAGCGAAATGATACCGGTGCTTACCAAAGCCATACAAGAGCAGCAGGCTTTGATTGAACAACAAAACGCACAAATTGCCAAACTGCAACAACAAGTTAATATGCTGATGGAGAAAGGCAAATAAGAAATTACTTAATATTTATTTGAGCAGGGCCTCCTCATTCCGGGTTTATGGAAAGGGGAGGCCCTGCTGTCGTTCAAGCGTGCCGGCACGGAAAATCTGAGGAAAGGGAAACCGGCCCCAACGATAGCAAATATTCTCATTTACATATAGCGACATATCATACCATTTTTCTTATACATTTGTTGCAAGCCGATGAGGACACTCGCACTTATTCTACTATTCTGGTTTACTACTTTTTTTTGCAAAGCCGCCCCGGGTTTTACCATTGATATTTCCAAGCCCGATTACGGCCTGCTGGTTAATCGTACACATACCGAAAGAACGGTTGCGCTTTTCGATTATTACGGTAAATTTCTGCGAGACCATCAAACGTTTCAACTTAACTGCTGCCGATAACTTTACCATCAACATTTCTGACTTAAGCAGCAGCGTTTATTTTGTATCGCATAAAATGGATGCTGAAACGTTTACGCAAAAGGTGGTAGTAATAAAATAGAGTAAGGCAATTAGTATTTTTTGCCTAACCGGCTCTCATTTATCTATGAGGGCTGGTTGGCGTTTAGGGCTGTACAGGTTTTTGAAGCATTGCTGAATGATAACTTTAAATAAATCCACAAATCGTCGTAATTCATACCATTTATTTTAACTATCTTCGACTACATGAAGTGGCTGTTTTTTCTCTTTTCCTTTATGCTTCAAACGCAAAGTTTCTGCCAGCAATTTAGCCGGCAGCAGTTACGCAGTTTGATAGTACAGGCTATGGAACGCAGAGGCACTTTAGACTCGCTTACGCAGCAATTAGCATCGATTGAGAAGAAAACGCCGGCAGAAGAAAGCTACTTTGGCATGTGCAATGCCATGTACTGCCAATACGATGATAGTTACATGGCCAAGTTGAAACACGTTATGAAATCGCGCAGCCACCTTAACAGCGCGGTTGAAAGAGATGCAAAAGACCCGGAATTGCGCTTTATGCGGCTTATGCTGGAGCACTTTCTACCCGGCTTTTTAGGCCTCAACAAACATATTACAGACGACCTGAAAGTAATATTTGCCAATCCGGATTTTGTTAACAACGACCCCGCACTGAAAAAGAAAGTACTTGAGTTTTTGTTATGGTGCAAGCGCTGCACCCCCGAACAGGAAAAACTTCTTCAAACCCAATTAGATGAACTGAATAAAAACGCCGCGCCTTCGGCGGTAAAAGGATAGTGCGTTTGGCAATATGGGGCATACTCACAACCACGGGGTCAGTAGGCACTCAAATTATTATTGGTTATTTCCAAAAGTGAAAATTTTTGAAGCAGACGCTCAATGGCATTAGCAGTTTAGTCAGATAAATTTGTTCGCTGCGAAAGCTCGTATGCCCACTTCAGTTGTTCCGGCTCATCCTCATTAAATTTATTCAATAATGCCCAGCAAGGGCCCAAAGAGGTGAGGTCCATCCGCGCATCCAATGTTTCACCGGCCTGAAATGGAGTGGGGTTGTTGATATTGTTCCTCCGAAAATCGCACCTGAAGGCGAATGTGAATCTGCCGCATTGAAAAGCGAATATCTGCCCCGTTTCAGGATTTACTAAAATGTTATGTATACCGCCTAATATCCATTTGCAGCCTACCGGCAAATCGGCAGCATATTCTTCAAAAAACACAACACCTCCTTCATCAAACCCCGATATATCTTCGCCACTGCTCAGCTTGCTTTCTTGTTCAGCATCCAGCTTCATAAAAGCAAATGCCGGTTGGTTGTTGGGGTGGGCTAATATTTTTTGTAGAAGCGACATAGCGCGAAAGGTAGGAACTATTTTAATTTGAAACGGAGTGCTGTATGTGTCCTGAGCAAATGTTTAGTGAGCATTCTTCGGGGCAGTATCATATTTGCTTTTCACACATTTATTATACTGCCTTACAATGTCGGGCATATCCTCGTAATAAAACTCTTTATTAGCGATTTTCGCCACCAGTGCCGGGCAATCGGCAAAAATTTCTTCGCACTGCTTGCGGAAGGCCACCACGTAAGCATGAACCAACGGCGAACCCGAACCGATGATAGGATATAACTCGTTATTGTAAGCCACATAATAAAACAGCACCATTTTACCCGAGGAACCCATGGCTACCAGCCTCTCGAACGAGTATAATTGGCATTTACCCTCCTCAACCACATGCACCAAACAAAAAATTTTGGAGCGGATTGTGTACTGGTCTTTCAATTGTAACGAAAGGTATTTCTTCCATCCTTCGGGTGCATCGTAATCGTATAATTGCTTAATGGCAAAAGGAAAAAAATTACACTCCGAATCGTTGGGAAAGGAAAAGAAGATGACATTATCCATTAGCGGGCTAAAAACCTTTTCCATACTCTCTTTAGGCATCCCCGGTTTCATTCTTCCAAAGATGGTATCCGATTTATCCGTTATTATAAAACACCTGTCCCAGGTTTTATGCTCAGCGGCAATTTTCGCCAGCCTTTTTTCCCGCATAGTCATTTTTGTTGGCGGCGTTTGTGCGTTTGCATTTAAAAGCGGCAACAACATCAGCAATACAATCAAATAGTTCATCTTCTGTTGGCTTGAAAGTTTTTAGGCTGCCCGGATTAATTATTGGTGTTAAGGCTTATACCACAATAATAAATATAATTAATGTAAGCTGAGAGCCTGCCCGTGTTATCGCAGGCACAAGTTTTTCTTTCGACTGCTTTGGTTGTCATTCACTGAAGTAGAAATGAGTAAGTTTACGCCCGCGCCAGCCAAGGGCACTGCAATACTGACAAGCATTTTGCAAAAATGTCAGTTACAGGGCCGTGGCATAAGTATTGTTAAAACCATAATTCAAAATATAATAGCACATGGAAAAAGGTAATATCTCAGTTTCAACCGAAAACATTTTCCCCATTATTAAAAAGTTCTTATACAGCGAGCATGATATTTTTATGCGCGAACTGGTAAGTAATGCTGTTGATGCAACCACCAAACTGCGCAAGCTGGCGCAAATGGGCGAAGTCCCCGGCGAGCAGGGCGAATTATATGTGGAAGTAATTTTAGATAAAGAGGCCAAAACTCTTACCATTCGCGACCGCGGTATTGGTATGACCGCCGATGAAATAAAGAAGTATATTAACACCATTGCCCTTTCGAGTGCCGAGGAGTTTATTAAAAAATTTGAGGGTACCGATAAGGCCGGCATTATCGGGCATTTTGGCCTGGGTTTTTATTCGGCATTTATGGTGGCCGACCAGGTTGAGATTTTTACAAAAAGCTACAAACCCGAACCCGCTGTGCACTGGACCTGCACCGGCACTACCGAATTTGAACTGCACCCATTTGATAAAGCCGACCGTGGTACTGATGTGGTGCTGCACATTAACGACGAGTCGAAAGAATACCTGGAGGAGAACAAAATCAAGGAAATACTTGAGAAGTATTGCAAGTTTATACCAATCAATATCCGCTTTGGTACCGAGGAGGTTGAACTGGAAGAAAAAGACGCTGACGGAAAGCCACTTAAGCAAACCGTGCCGCATATTATCAATAATACAACACCCGCCTACATTAAAGCACCTGCCGAACTGAAGGACGAGGACTACACTAAATTTTATAATGAACTGTATCCCTTCAGCGAGGCCCCCCTGTTTTGGATTCACGTTAATACCGATTTCCCATTCAACCTTAAAGGGATATTATACTTCCCCAAATACAAGCCAAACACCGAGCTTAACCGAAATAAAATACACTTGTATTGCAACCAGGTTTTTGTTACCGATTCGGTAGAGCAAATAGTGCCCGAATTTTTGACCCTGCTGCAAGGTGTTATTGATTCGCCCGATATTCCTTTAAATGTATCGCGCAGTTACCTGCAGGGCGACCCGAACGTTAAAAAGATATCGCAGCACATAGTAAAAAAAGTGGCCGATAAGCTGCTTGAAATTTTTAATACCGACCGCCCTTCGTTCGAGCAAAAATTGGAGAGCCTGGGGATGTTTGTAAAATATGGTATGCTAAGCGATGATAAGTTTTACAACACTGCACAAAAGTTTTGCCTGTTTAAAAACACCGAGGATAAAAGCTACACTTTTGACGAGTTGAAAGAGCACACCCAATCTCTTCAAAAAGATAAACACGGAAAACTGGTGCAACTATACACTACCAACCCCGAAACACAACACACCTATATACACAATGCGCAAAGCTATGGGTACGAAGTATTGCAAATGGATGCTTATATCGACCAGCACTTTATTCAGTTTTTAGAAAGCAAGCATAGTGATGTAACCTTTAAGCGGGTTGATGCCGATACCTTGAATAAGCTGATTGAAAAGGAAGACGAAGCCGCATCGTTGCTAAGCAAAGAAGAAGAGGAAACATTAAAATCGCTGTTTACCGGTGTGGTTGATAATACGCATGCGCAGGTTGAGTTAAAGCCACTATCGCCGGGCGAAGTGCCTGTGCAAATTACCAAAAGCGAATTTATGCGCCGGATGAGCGACATGAGCCGCATGGGTGGCAACCAGTACGCATTTTTGGGCGATATGCCCGAGCAGATGAATGTTGTAATAAACACCAATCACCCATCGGTAAAAAAGCTATTGGCTGAAAACAACACCGGTCATGCACGCCAGTTGTACGATTTGGCTCTATTGGCACAGGGCATGCTAAAAGGCAAAGCCCTTACCGAATTTATACATCGCAGTGTTGGCGAATTGAGCTAATTGGCCTTTGTCAATTTATTGACTTACCTCATTGGTATTCACCTGTATGTTGCCCGAATTTGTGGGGCGGGTAACGGTGCTCTTTTCAAGCGTTACAGCCGTTTGAGCTAGCAACCTGCCATTAATAGATGCGCCGGTTAATAAATTAATACCGGTTTTGCCCAAAATAATGCCCTCAAAATGGCTGGTGGTGCCTAAGGTAACCGCACCGGCCGCCTGCCAAAAAATATTTTTGGCCTGTGCGCCACCGGTTAAAGTAATCCTTACTGCCGAACTTGCGTTAAGCGTGCCCGCCACCTGGAAAATCCAAACATCGTTCGGTCCACCGGCAATGGTAACATCGGCTGGTATAATAAGTGCACTTGTCCATTTATACAAACCGGGGGTAAGCGTTCTGCCTCCAATATTGCCGGCACCCAAATTCAAATAATCGGGGTTGCTACGGCCTGCCACGTTGGTATATGCGGTTTGCATATCGCCGATGGCCGTGCCTAAGCGGCTGGCATTAATAACCCTGCACGGCAGTGGGCCTGCGGCATCAACGCTATAAATTGTTCCAACTACTTCGGCGCAGGCTAAATGAATAGCGGCACCGGTTATAGGGCTGGTGCCAATATCGCCGGTAATGTCAGATTTGTAAACATCGGTAATGCCCGATTTTGACAGAATAGCAAAATTACCCGCCATGCCCAGGTTTACCACCGGCTGGTGAACCGTCAACAACCTTTCGGAATTTAACAACGCACTTGAATTAGATGCCTGTGTATTTGGCCCCTTTACAATTTCCTTTTGGCAACTTACCATGGCTATGGCTAATAGTATGGCTGCAACCGGTAGTATAATTTTGGTTTTCATCGTTTCTCTCTTTTAGCTGCAAACAAATTTGGCAGCCATGCAAAGATGCGACCACATATACCGCCAAGCGTTGCACAATTGCGGTTAATAGTTACATCATTTACGGTTTTATGATCTAACCGGCTTTGCGGAGTGGAGACCCGGCGTAAGTCTTTGCTCACGCCGAGTCCGCAACGTTAGGAAGATAGGCTCCCTGAGAAAGAAGTTAACTCTTCACTTATCTTTCTTCTTCCTTCTTCTTGCAATTAGCGCAAGTATAGAAGATACGCCCATTATTGGATATGCCAATAAATATAACGGTGGCAAGTGATGCCATTTGATATATCCGGCAATACCGGCATAAATCATAAAACCGGTGGTTAATATAATGAACCCCAAAAACCATACGGAGTCCACAAAAAAACTTTTCCGATGGGCTTGTAAATCGCCGGCATCAATCAGTTTCAGTAATTTGCTATCGAGGTCTTCGGCAAATTTTGTAAGAGTCGCTACCGGGGTAAAATTGCCATTTGCTCTAATCTCTATTTTTTCGCCATCATTCAATTCAATTTTAATCAAGGTTTGTTGATAATAGCTAATCTTATAATCTTTAATTTCAGAAAAATTTATTGTCAGTTCATCATCCCCCTTTATCACCAATTTATCATCAAATAATTCTAGGTCTTTTTGGTCACTCAAAATACTTTTTTTGAGCATTGGCACGATGAAACATCCTATAATAAAAATCAATAGGACTATCAATCCTGTTGCCCTGACACCGGGGTAATAAAAGCCGAGGCCAAATACCAAAATAAATACAGGAACAAATATCATGACTAGTACCGAAAGTCGTTTCTGATTGGTAACCTGAACTGAATACACTTTTGGTGTTGTGGATTCTTTACTTATAATGTAATTCGTGTTAGTGTCTATCATTTCTGAGGTATCATTTTCACCTTAAATATAAAAATATGTTCGGGTTTAGTCTATCGTCAACTACTCTCGCGACCAATCTCCCCATTTGTATTTACATTCGCACACCAAGGCACAATATTTACAAACCCTATCCGTCTCACATCAATATGGAAACAGCAACTGCGACACAACTTCCGCCGGGCCCAAAGGGCAACCTGGTATTCAGGCCACCGGTCGATTTACGCAACAAAACGCACCTGTTTATACAGTGGATGGCCGATAACTACGGCGATATAAGCCGCGCAAAGGCGGGCCCGTTTAGTTTTGTGTTTCTCTCAAAACCCGAGGCGATAGAGCACATGTTTCTTACCCGCGATGTTTATGTAAAAATGAACGAGGGCAGCCAGCTTAAATATTTATTGGGCAACGGCTTGCTTACCAGCGAAGGCGAGTTTTGGTTGAAGCAGCGCCGGTTAATGCAGCCCCTGTTTCATAAGCAGCGCCTGCACGGCTTTGTGCAAAAAATTGCTGATGCCACCAATACCATGATGCACGATTGGGAAGAGCGCAACATGAGCGTGCCCGATTTTTACCGCGAAATGAACCAGCTAACACTGGACATTGTAGGCCGCACCCTGCTAAGCACCGACCTAAAGGGCGACTTTGCCAAAGTAAACCGCGCCATGACGGCTGTGCTTGAAAGCGTAAACAAAAAACGCGGACGCATATTTCGCATACCGGCGTGGGTGCCGCTTCCTTCGCAAATAAGGCTGGCGCGCAGCCGTAAGGTGTTGGAAGAAACCATTGCCGAAATTATTACCAACCGCCGTAACGACACCCGCCATTTTGATGACTTGCTCTCGATGTTGCTGGAGGTTGAAGATGCCGACACGGCAGAGCGCATGAGCGATAAACAACTGCGCGATGAGGTACTCACCATTTTTATTGCGGGACACGAAACTACGGCCAACGCTTTGGCATTTACTTTCTACCTGTTAGCCAAACACCCCGATGTAAAAAAGCGCATGCAGCAGGAAGTAGCGCAGGTTTTAAACGGCGCCGAATTAACCTACGAGCTTTTAAACAAGCTGGAGTATACCACCATGGTTATTAAAGAATCGATGCGCCTTTACCCTCCCGCCTGGGTTACCGTGCGCGAAGCGGCAAAGGATGATGTAATTGACGGCTTTCAGATTAAGCAACTCGATAAAGTGGTTGTATCGCCATACGCCATGCAGCGCAGTAAAAAATACTGGCACCAGCCCGATACCTTCGACCCTGAGCGGTTTAATGCCGAGAATATTAAAAGCATACCGAAGTTTGCGTATTTCCCGTTTGGCGGAGGTGCCAGGCTGTGCATAGGCAACAACTTTGCCATGATGGAAATGCAAATTGTAATGGCCCTGATGTGCAACAAATTCGACTTTACACTACCTGTGGATTTTGAAGTAGAAACCCAACCCTTTATAACCTTAAGGCCTAAGGACGGAGTGCCTTTGAGGTTTGTGCGGAGGTAGGGCATTAGTTTGTATGGTGGTTGATACAGCCGCAACAGCGCATGAAAAAGGCTAATCGACTTTTTTTAAATATCTTTGTAGTTGTAATGCTAACCAAAACCGAAATATTACTTTTCCTTAGTAAGAATAAGGCCTATTTGCACAAGCAATTTTGTGTTGAGAAAATAGGTTTATTTGGTTCGTTTGCGCGTGATGAGGCAAACGAAAAAAGTGATATTGATTTTTTGGTTGAGATTGATGCTCCTTTAGAAGTTTATAAAGAAACCAAAGAAGCTCTACATAATTATCTAAAAAGTGCCTTTGGCCGAGAAGTTGATCTGGCTAATCCCAAATCTTTAAAGCCGCATTATAAAGAAAGGATTTTAAAACAAGCTCTTTATGCCTGAAGAGCGGGACAAAGCAAATATAGAGGAAGTGTTTTATGCCATTGGGCATATTGAAAAATACCTGGCAAATATTTTATCGATTGAAGACTTGCTTGATAATACGATGGCTTATGACGCTGTAATGATGAACTTTATTTTGATTGGTGAGGCATGCAAGCGTTTAAGCGATAAATTTAAAAGTGAAAATGCTCAAATTGATTGGGGAGGAATAAACAGCTATAGGAATTTTATTGCTCATGAGTACTTTGGTGTGGATGAAAAAATAGTTTGGCGAACAATCATGATCGAATTGCCGAAATTGAAAAAGGCCCTTCAGGACATTATAAACGGAGGTTAATTGCACACTGCGGGTGTTTGCGCTAATTGCCTTCCAATCGAATTACATATATGTATTACGGAACCAAGAAAGAAAAACCTGCTATGAAATATCTTCGCCGCTGTCGATGTTATCACCAACATCCTTTTAATGTCCCTCTATCGCAATTTGTTGCCGGTGATAACGCCGGCAGCAACGGAGGCAGTAAGACCAAGGACGGCATAATTACAGCTACTTCTTCGCCTTACTACTTTTCTCTTTAGGTGTTGGCTGTCCTTTACCGGTGGTTATTAATTGCAGTAGGCTTTGTTGAATGTATTCGCCCCAGGCATTAGCGCAACCGCCGAAGCATTCTAGTTTTGGTATAAGGCCAATGTGCTTAAACGCTACCTGTGTTTTTTTGCCTTTGCTGCTTATTTCGAAACTTAGCTTGGTGCCGGTCCATTCGGTTTTGTTGCCTTTTAGCCAGTGCTTGTAGCAATCGGTTACCAGCCAAACAACTTTGGTATCGGACACAAACTCTACCACCTGCATGGTCATAAATGTTTCACCAAAGGTTACGGTAAATTCATCTTTCAGCTTAAGGTTTTTACCCTTGGTATTTTCTGTCCACCAACCGGTAACATTGTTAATGGCTTTAAATGCTTGCTTAGGTGTTTGGTCTATTAAAATGGCGGTGGTGTAATCGTTACTTTTTTTGTTACCGGGTTTGGGTTTTTCAACTACTGCACCGGGTTCGGTATCCAGCTTCCATTTTTCTACAAGCTTTGCATCAAAGCCGCTTTTTAGCTTGGCATTGGGTTGGCCTTTACCGGTGGTTACAAGCTGCTTTAAGCTTTCGGTTATATAAAAGGTCCATGCTTCGCGGCATATATCGTAACATTCATATTGAGGCACCAGGCCGTGGTGGGTAAACTTTATTTCGGTTTTGCCACCTTTTTCTGCAATGTCAAATACCAGTTTTGTTCCCTTCCATTCGCTCTTATCTTTCGTAAATTTAAAGTAGTTGTCCAATACCAGCCAAACCACTTTTTTGTTGGGCACCAATTCAACCAGTTTCATTTTGCTTAAATGAACATCTTTATAATGGTAGAAAAACTCATCGTTCAGTTTTTCAGTATCCCCTTCAATTTCTTCCGACCACCACCTGCTGATATTAATAATGGCCTTGAAAGCTTGCGGAGGGGTTTTATCTACAACTATTGTGGCCGTATAACTTTGCGCTGTTTTTGTTTTCATGGTTTTGAAATTTTGTAATGCAAAGATATTGTCTGAATACCAACTTTAAGGGGTGCAAAATAGACTATTTGACGGGTTGATTTAGACATACATAATTATTACCTTTGTTGCATGAAACATTTAACCATTGTAGTACCCGAGGGCGAAAACAATTTAAGCAGCATTGTAGGCGCCTACAAAATATTTACGCGCGCCAACGAGTATTGGAAGAAAAACGGGCGCAGGCAATTGTTTGATATACAGTTAGCAGGCATTTCGAAAAAGGTTGATTTTTATGAAGGCTTATTTACAGTAAAGCCGCACACCCACATTGAGGATATAGCAAAAACAAACCTCATCATCATTCCATCGCTGAACCACAATTATGAGAAAGCGGTAAAAGAAAACCAGGTGCTAATTGATTGGATTGCCCAACAATATAAAAACGGGGCCGAAATAGCCAGTATTTGCACCGGTGCATTTTTGCTTGCCTCAGCGGGCCTGCTGAATGGGAAGAGTTGCTCAACACATTGGTCGGCAGCCGAACATTTCAGGGTAATGTTTCCTCAAGTGAATTTGCAGGCCGACCAGTTAATTACCGATGAAAACGGTATTTACACCAATGGCGGGGCGTATTCGTTTTTAAACCTGGTTATTTATTTGGTTGAGAAATATTACGACCGGCAAACGGCCATTTTTTGCGCCAAGGTTTTTCAAATTGATATTGACCGCAAAAGCCAATCGGCGTTTACAATATTTACCGGGCAAAAATTGCATGGCGATGAAATGGTAAAAAAAGTGCAGGCGTTTATTGAAGGCAACCCACACCAAAAAATTTCGGTGGAAGATTTGTCGGCTAAATTTTCAATTGGCCGCCGCACGTTTGACCGCAGGTTTATTAAAGCCACCGGCAACACGCCGCTTGAATATTCGCAACGGGTTAAAATCGAATCTGCCAAAAAGGCCCTTGAAAGCACCCGCAAAACGGTTAACGAAGTGATGTATGAAGTAGGATATTCGGATGTAAAAGCGTTTCGCGAAGTGTTTAGAAAAATTACGGGTATGTCGCCGTTAGAGTACAAAGGCCGGTATAACAAAGAATCGGTTTTGATTTAGTTAAGCCCCACTGTGGGCTCCGGATTACCACAAGCATCGAAAATAGAAATTAACAAGCATTTGTTATATATTGCAACAGGCTTAGCTGCTCCAAAACTTGTAACACCCTGAGGGGCAATAAGTCAGATTTTTATATACTTTTGATTCCCACAGACGTAGTCGCATTTTTAATGCAATTAAACTGCCCCCAAACTACCTCCCGTTTTTTAGAATTTAATATTTTTTTATAATCTGATTTTTATGGTGATAAGCAAGAGATTAACCGGCATTTTATTTATGCTGAACGTATGTTGCGGTTTAGTGATGGCCCAGGCCCCTCAACAAATAAATTACCAGGCAATTGTGCGCAATGCCGCGGGTAACCCTTTAGCCAATGGCAGCAACGTGAGCATTCGCTTTCAAATACATGATCAAACTCCCACAGGTACTGTGGTTTTTCAGGAAAGGGGCATCGTTATTACCAACCAGTTAGGCCTGGTAAACTATGCAATCGGTTCGTCAAGCAACCTTGCATCGGTGGACTGGAGTAACGGGCCTAAATACCTGGAGGTAGATATAGACCCCACGGGCGGAAATAGTTTTACCGAAATGGGCACGTCGCAACTGCTCAGTGTTCCTTATGCTTTGTTTGCGGGCAACAGTGCCGCGGGGACGCCGGGCCCCACAGGTATTACGGGTAACAATGGCTTAACCGGAGCTACCGGAGTTACTGGAACCGCCGGTACCAACGGAACAACAGGAGCAACCGGTGCTACAGGAGCTTCCGGAATCAACGGTGCTAACGGCAACGCAGGAGCAGCCGGGATTACCGGGGCTACAGGCTTTACCGGAAATGCGGGTACCAATGGTGTAACAGGCGCCACCGGACCATCCGGAAGTAATGGCAACAATGGCGTTACTGGGACAACCGGTGCTACAGGTGTACCGGGTAATAATGGCGCCACAGGCGCTACCGGTACCGGGTTACAAGGCGTACCGGGAGTTACAGGCCTCACAGGTGCCACAGGAACAGGAGCCCAGGGTGTTACAGGTGCCACAGGTGCAGGGGGCGGAGCAACAGGCCCAACAGGTGTAACCGGCCCTTCGGGAAGTAATGGAACTAATGGCGTTACGGGGGCAACAGGTGCTACCGGCGCAACGGGTATTACAGGAACATCGGGAACCAACGGTTCTAACGGAACTACTGGAGTAACCGGGTTTACGGGCGCCACAGGCCCAACAGGTGCTTCGGGAAGTAATGGAATTAATGGCGTTACGGGAGCAACAGGTGCTACCGGCACAACGGGTATTACCGGAACATCAGGAACCAACGGTTCTAATGGAACTACCGGGGTAACCGGGCTTACCGGCGCAACAGGCAATAACGGGAACGATGGAGCAACCGGTGCAACCGGTGCAGGGGGCGGTGCCACAGGCCCAACAGGTGTAACCGGCGCTTCGGGAAGTAATGGAACTAATGGCGTTACGGGAGCAACAGGTTCTACCGGCGCAACGGGTATTACAGGAACATCGGGAACCAACGGTTCTAACGGAACTACTGGAGTAACCGGGTTTACGGGCGCCACAGGCCCAACAGGTGCTTCGGGAAGTAATGGAACTAATGGCGTTACGGGAGCAACAGGTGCTACCGGAGCAACGGGTATCACCGGAACATCAGGAACCAATGGTTCTAATGGAACTACCGGGGTAACCGGGCTTACCGGCTCAACGGGCAATAACGGGAACGATGGAGCAACCGGTGCCACAGGTGCAGGGGGCGGTGCCACAGGCCCAACAGGTATAACCGGCGCTTCGGGAAGTAATGGAACGAACGGCGTTACGGGAGCAACAGGTGCTACCGGCGCAACGGGTATTACCGGAACATCAGGAACCAATGGTTCTAACGGAACTACTGGCGTAACCGGGTTTACCGGGCCAACGGGTGCAACCGGCGATACCGGCAATAATGGCGCCACAGGCATAACCGGTGCTACCGGTGCAGGACTTCAAGGTGCAACAGGTGTTACCGGCGCTTCGGGAAGTAATGGAACGAATGGCGTTACTGGTGCAACAGGTGCTACCGGCGCAACGGGTGTTACAGGAACATCAGGAACCAATGGTTCTAATGGAACTACCGGGGTAACCGGGCTTACCGGCGCAACAGGCAATAACGGAAACGATGGAGCAACCGGTGCAGGGGGCGGTGCCACCGGCCCAACAGGTGTAACCGGCGCTTCGGGAAGTAATGGAACGAATGGCGCTACGGGAGCAACAGGTGCTACCGGCGCAACGGGTATTACCGGAACGTCAGGAACCAATGGTTCTAATGGAACCACAGGTGTAACCGGGCTTACAGGACCAACGGGTGCAAGCGGCGATACAGGCAACAATGGCGCCACAGGCACAACCGGCGCTACCGGCGCGGGACTTCAAGGAGCAACCGGGCTAACAGGTGTAACCGGTGCTTCGGGAAGTAATGGAACTAATGGCGTTACGGGAGCAACAGGTGCTGCCGGCGCAACGGGTATTACCGGTACTGGGTTACAAGGCACAACAGGGGTTACAGGCCTCACGGGTTCTGCCGGTGCAACAGGTAATACCGGCAACGATGGTGCTACTGGTGCCACCGGTTCAACGGGAGCCGGAATTCAGGGAGCTACGGGGGCTACAGGTACAGGTGGTGGGGCAACAGGCCCTACAGGTCCAACCGGAGCAACCGGATTACTGTCAAATGGTAGTTCAGCCGGTAACACCCCGTATTGGAACGGAAGCAACTGGATAGTTAACAATAGTAATATTTACAATAATGGCGCTAATGTTGGCATTGGCACTACATCCCCGGGTGCTACACTGGGGATTAACGGTTCGTTAGCCACCACGCCGGCAGGCACTATCGCTGTAACAAACGGTGCCCTGCTTGCCTCGTCGGCCACTATCTCGGCCACCAGTTATATCTTAATTTCTTCAACCATTCCGGCAGCAGCGAATGCGGTTTTTTACCTGCCTGCAGGCACTGCCGGGCAGCGTTTAATCATTCAGCTGGCTAATACAATTAATCAGGCGCGGTTGCCCAGCGATTCGGTTATTGCAGGTGCCGTACCGTGCCGGTTAAACAATGGCTTAAATATGAATTTCATAACCAATAACGCCAATATATCTTTGATTTACGACGCCATAAATACGCAATGGGTTGAAACGGGCCGCACTCTGGCAAGCCCTATACTGGTGGTTTCGCATGGCTCGGTTAATTACACCTCGGCGTCTAACAACACATTTACTGTACCGGTTGGTATAAGCACCATTACTATTGATATGGCGGGTGCCGGTGGCGGACAAAGCTACGCTTTGGCGATAGGCGGAACGGGTGGTAGCGGGGCGCGCATCAGGGCTACTTTAGCAGTTAACGGGGGCGATGTTTTATACCTTAACGTAGGCGGCGTGGGTGCAACACCTGTAAACAGCCTTAGTACAGCCGCCGGTGGCACCGGTGGTATAGCAGGCGATGCAAGCGGTGGTATAGGTTGGGGAAGTGCGCGCACAGATTATTCTACCACTCCGGGCTTTGGGGCAGGTGGCGGCGGCGGCGGTGCAAGCGATATACGCGTGAATAGTACCGCCCTGGGCAATACCGTTTTAATGGCCGGCGGCGGTGGTGGTTCGGGAGCAACTGCGGGCGCACAGGTTAATGGCGGCAATGGCGGACAGCCAGGCACCAATGGCGGTAATTCAAATTCGTCTTCCGAATCAGGGTTAAAGGGAACCGCAACTTTAGGCGGTGCTGCAACCTTGTACGACCAATGCCCTAAAGGCGAACCGACCAGCGGAGCAGGAACCCTTGCCCGTGGCGGAAATGGCAGCGAAGCAACCGACGCAGCTTGTAGCTACGAAGGTGGCGGCGGCGGCGGTGGCGGCTACTACGGCGGTAGCGGCGGCAGTGGCGGCGGCGGCGGCGGCGGATATAGCTATACCGGTGGTTCAGGAGTTTCGGGAATAACCGTAACCGCAGGTTACCAGGCAGGCGACGGGTATATTAAAATTACCTATTAACAATCGCAATAACACTTCAATAATAAATATCGCATAATCGGGTGTAGCCGCAGGCTGCGCCCGATTATGCCTATAGCCCCAAATGGCCCTTGTTTGTAACGAAGGGCAAACCGGCTAATGTATTTATAGTGCGTCTTAAATGCAGCTGTTGTCCCCGCTGATTGAAGTTGAGGCGCTGAGCCACTTCAACCTAAAATCTTATCTGTTTGTAGCTTATTAAATCCGGCGCAGGCGTGTGATAAAATCAAGCCCTTTTACATCGTCCTGAATATCGCGTTTGACCCGTGCATCAGAGTAGGTACTCCATGTTACATTCCCTCCGTTCCATACGGTACCTGTACCCCCTATAAATGCCTGGTTAGATGCGCCATTTAAATAAGTATCGTTACCAATACTGATAGTATGATCGAAATTGTCGGTAGTGCCCGCCGCATAACCAATGGCAATATTGTAGCATCCTGTTGCATTATTATAAAGAGTGCCATTGCCCAAAGCGGTATTTTCATTGCCGCCGGTATTTGACTGAGCTGCATTGATACCAATGGCGGTGTTCCCATTGCCGTTGGTATTTTTCAATGCATTCATGCCTACGGCGGTATTAAAATCGCCATTACCAGCACCTAATGCAGATACCCCTACGGCGGTGTTTTGAAAACCTACACTTAGACTGCTAAGCGCAGCCGTGCCTATGGCTGTGTTGTTATCGCCCGCACTGCCTTGCAGCGCATTGACGCCCATGGCAGTATTATAGCTGCCAGACACGTTGGAGGCTAGAGCAAACAGGCCCATGGCAGTATTATTTCCCCCGGTTTCGTTGCTGCTTAATGCCCGGTACCCGAAGGCGCTATTATATGTACCCGATACATTTGTCTCAAGGCCTTGATAGCCAAAAGAAGTAGTGTATAATAAACCCGGGGGCTCAATTCTTCCCGCAGGCCAACCCCATACTTTAAAATTTAGAGGTTTTATATCGGTGGTGCCAATAAAATTAAGACTATCGACTGTTGCGGTGTTACCGGTTAAACTCCAGGCACTGGCAGCGCTTCCCGCATTTAATGCGTAAGGTACACTCAACAGCTGGGTGGTGCCCATGTCAACAAAATTTGTTCCCCCTGCAACATCTACCGAAACCTGTAAAAACTTGTTTCCCGAGCTCCAGATTACGACAGCCAGGCTGCTGTCGGTGCCAATTTGAGCGGTGGCCAGGCCAAATTGGTTGGTGGTGGCGGTATCGGTTTCGGTAAACACCGAAGTACCGGTTGCGGTGCCATCGTGGATTTGGAACTGAAAGTTAACCAGGGTGCCTGCAACCGGTTGCCCCTGCGTATTACGCACTACAGCCTGGTAGTTCATTAATTGAGGGGCCTGCGCTTTTATTGTGGTGTATTGACAGATTGCTATTAAAATAACGCCAATAAATGTATATGTGTGTTTCATGGTGTATGTTTTACCCTGATTGAATGGAGAACAAAATACAACAGAATTTCAAATACAAAAGATTTATTTATGTGTGGCTTGTTGCACGGCTTCCGCTTCGACCGCCGCCGCGGTTTAGCGCTGCACAACCCCGCGTGCGAAGCAGGAGGCTTATTAAATCGATTATTTTTTTTTAAATCTGCCTGAAAATTTGTTTAGTAACTTTTAAGTTACGTATATTTGCGTAACCTAAAAGTTACCTATTATGCAAAAGGAAATTAAACACACCTGGCACTTTAACCAGTCGCCGCAAGTGGTTTGGGAATATTTAACCAAACCCGAACTGCTGGAACAATGGCTGATGAAATCGGATTTTCAGCCTATAGTGGGGCACAAATTTAAATTCATCGGTAATTGCAATGATGACGGCAAAGCCGCCGCGCTGTGCGAAGTAATGGAGATAAAACCCTATACCCGGGTTTCGTATTCATGGCAAACCAATTCACTAACCGATAATAAGCCATTCAACTCGAAGGTGGTGTGGACACTTATTCCCAACGATAAGGGAACGGAATTGCGATTAGTGCATGATGGGTTTACAATGCTGGAGGACGTTGTTGCACACAATGATGGCTGGACCCGAATTGGAAACAAAATGGTTGAGTTTTTAAATGTGGTAAAAATATGACCGCACAAACGCCGGATGCCTTCCAGGTAATTGCCGACCCGAGCCGCAGGCAAATGATGCAACTACTTTCTAAGGACAGTATGACCATAAATGCCTTGGCTGAAAATTTTGATATGAGCCGGCCCGCAGTTTCGAAGCACATAAAAATAATGTACAACGCGGGCTTTATTTCTATAACAGATATTGGCCGCGAACGTTATTGCACCTTGAAACAAGAAGGCTTTAACGAGTTGCAGGATTTTATTGACTACTTCGATAAATTCTGGATAGGTAAACTCAAAAAGTTAGAAACGCTTTTAAACAACAAATCGAAAGAGAAGTAAGTAACAACAATTTAAAGCACCGCAAAATGCAAAACAATAATTACACCGCAATCATCGAGGTGGCGAAATCGCCGGAGTATGTTTTCAATTGCATCACTGATGTATCAAAATGGTGGAGCAAAGATTTTGAAGGCAGCAGCGCAGAGCTGAATGATGAATTTGTTATTAATCACCCCGATAAGCATTATTCAAAACAGAAACTGGTTGAGGTTATACCTAACAAGAAAATTGTTTGGCTTGTGACTGATAGTAAACTGAGTTGGCTTGAAAAAGATAAGCAGGAGTGGACCAACACAAAAATGATTTTTGAGATAAGCACCCGGGGCGATAAAACCGTGCTGCACTTTACGCACGAGGGGCTTGTAACCCAAAAAGAATGTTATGTAAACTGCGAGCGTGGATGGAATATGGTTATTAAGGATTGGCTTTTCAATTTTATAACTATTGGTAAATCGATTTAAAACTTTTGAATGATGGAAACAAGGAACGATTTCAATTGCAGTATATCTGCAACGATCAACGCCGGTGAGGCGATTAAAAGAATTAGCAATATACCCGACTGGTGGGGAGTAACCTTTAGCGGAAGTTCTGAAAAACAGAATGATACGTTTGTAATAAAGATGGGGGGTGATTCCTTCTTTAATTTTACTGTGGCTGAGATAATTCCCAACAAAAAAATTGTTTGGCTTGTTACCGATTGCAATATGCCCTGGTATGCAGATAAAAAGGAATGGACCAATACAAAATTAATTTTTGAACTAACCGAGAACCTCGGCATAACAAACCTGAGTTTTACGCATGAGGGGCTTACACCTGATGTTGCGTGTTACAAGGATTGTAAACCGGGATGGACGCATTGGATCACAAGAAGTTTATTCTCGTATTTCACCACAGGGGTAGGTGATTTTAAGCAGCGTTAATCTGTTTTACAATTCCATCACTCTGTTTGGGCAGCTTTTGGATGCTATGGCAATGGAAGGGAAAAATAAAAAGTAGCGCCCTCATTTACTTTGCCCTCAGCCCAAACCCGGCCGTTATGCTTTTCAATAATCGTTTTAATCATGGCCAAGCCTATTCCCGTGCCTTCAAAATCGCTTACTGAATGCAGGCGTTGAAAGGTGCTGAATAACCGGCTATAATTGGCCATATCAAATCCGGCCCCGTTATCGGTTACATGAAAGATTAATTCTGTATTGGTTTTCTCAAAACCCACCTTCACAACGGGGTTCTCTTTTTTTGATGAGTATTTTACTGCATTCGAAATAAGGTTTACAACAACCTGTCTTATCATCGCCTTATCTGCTTGTACATTTGGCAGAGGCTGTAATTCGAGGATGGCATGGTGGGGCGATTCCTGTAGGGTGTTGTTCCAAACATGGGCGAAAAGCGCAGTCATGTCTACCTCGGTAAGGTACAACGTTTCTTTCCCCCATTTTGCAAATGATAGCAGGTCGTCGATAATGGCGTTCATGCGCATGCCGCTTGCTTCAATAAAGGTGAACAACTCCTTCATGTCTGCTTTCATCTCTTGCCCGTACTCCTTTTTTATAAGTTTTGAAAAACCTACAATTGACCTAACCGGTGAGCGCAAATCATGCGATACTGAATAGGAAAAGGCTTCCAGAGATTTGTTAGCTGCTAATAGTTCATCGGTGCGAATGGTTACACGCTCTTCCAGTTCATTATTAATATTAATTATAGCATTGTGAGCATGTTTGAGCGCAGTAATATTTATGTGCATTACTACCGCACCGGCATTTTTTGCTTTGGATAGGGGACGCACCTGCACATTAAACCATCTTTTTTCTTTAGGCGAGTGGCATGGATATTCCATCTCAAACCGGTTACCTCCGCCTTCCAAAACATGCATTATTCCGATATGCATTTCCAGGCCGTACTCTTTATCGGCCCCTGTGGCTTTGGCGCACACTTCCAGATAATTATGCCCAACGCAATAATTGGGGCAATGCAGATTATTAGCATCAGCAAACTTTTTCCACGATTCGTTCACGGCCAGAATGGTTCCATTACCATCCAGCAAGGCAATGCTAGACGGTAGGGCGTTAAGGATGCTGGATTGTTGATAGTAAGCTACCTTAATAACTTCGTTTAGTTCTGCTACTTTATATTCGGCTTTTTTCCTTTCGCTGACATTGCGAAAAATGGCTATTAGTCTTCCGTCGTCAACCCTGCCAGCGCTTATTTCAACATTAACGGAAGTTTCATCTTTTCTTTTCATACGTCTTTCGTACACAATCGCCTTTCCATTTGCCACTTCATCTATACGTGGAGAAGGGTCCTCAGCAAAAACCAATTCGTTCATTTTCATTTTCAAAAGTTCGGCCTTGGGGTAACCGAATAGCGTTTCTGTGCTTTTATTGACCTCTAAAAGAGAGCCATCAAAATTAATAACAACAATAGCGTCTGAAGCCTGCTCAATAAGCGAACGGTATTTCATTTCACTTTCTTTGATTTTCTCTTCCGCTTCCTTCTGCGTGGTTATATCCTGCAATATTCCATACAGCCGTAAGGGGTTCCGGTTTTTATCAAACTCAAATTTCCATTCTATATGTCCATATCTCATGGCTCCGTCCTTTCGCATAAAACGAAAGTTGGAGGAAGCATCGGTTAAAGTCCCAAAAGCTTCTGCTATTTGTTTTTGAGCAAAATCCAAATCATTGGGGTGTATGAAGGAAAGCATCGCTTCGGTTGACGGTTGTACCTGGCCCTTATTGATTCCAAAAATTTTGTAAAACTCATCAGACCAGGTGTGAACGCCGGTAAGCATGTCTATTTCCCAATTGCTAATGTGCGCTATGGCTTGCGCCTCTTTTAACCTGGCCTCGCTTAGTAAAATTTCTTTCTCCGCTTTTTTTCTTTCCGAAATATCACGAAAATTTGTTACCAATGCATGCACCCCCGGTTCATCAAGCAGGTTAGTTAGGGTACCTTCGCACCATATCCATGTTCCGTTTTTATGCCGGCGCCGCTGCTGAAAAGTAAACGACTTACCAGGGAGTTGTAATAACTTATCTCTCCTTTCCAGGTAATCATTTAAGTCCTCGGGGTGAATGAGGTGATACGGGTACAACAACGAAAATTCTTCCATCGTGTATCCAAGGCCTTTATGAATAGAGGGGCTGCTGTACAATACTTTTCCCTCATTGTTACTCAGGCTTTTCATATCTGCGCCATTTTCTATCAGCGCGCGAAAATGCCTTTCGCTGTTAACCAGTTTCTCTTCGGCATTTTTCTTTTCAGTTATCACATCAAAAACTGCAGTAAAATATCCTTTTTCAGTGCTGTAGACGGATACATCTAACCACATTTTAAGTGATTTCATATACACTTCAGATCTTTCTGCCTTACCGGTAAGCGCTACTCTGCCATAAGTCTCTAGTAATTCAGGATTAGCGTCTTTGAAGCCGGGGATTACTTCACTAACTTTTTTGCCGGCCACATTTTTTAACCCGGTGAGTTTTTCAAAAGCGTTATTAACATTCAAATACATAAAATCTTGTGCCACACCGTTTTCATAAATCATTTTGCAATAGGCAAAGCCTTCCAGCATATTATCAAAAAGCGAATGATAAAGCACTTCGCTGGCTTTGATTTCTTTTTCCACTGCCTTATGCTGTTTATCCTTTCCAAAAAGGTCGAGTGCAAAAGAAATATCGCCACTTACTTCCACCAGTAACTTAATTTCTTCTTTTCCAACAAAATCTGCTTCGGTAGAATATAGATTGAGGGTGCCAATGATGATACCCGATTTTTTTATTGGTAGCACCATATAGGAACGGATACCATGCCGCAGAGCAAACGGCCTCAGTTTTTTTACTTCTAGGTCATTCTCAATATCGTTACAAATGTAGTATGTACCATTGCTCAGCACATAATCCTGCGAGCCCTTACATTGATAGGATGCATCAATAAAAAGTCGAAATTCTTCTTCCGGTAAACCACAATGTTCAACAAGAACAATTTTTTCGCGGGTATCGTCAAATAGCCCTATCCAGGCCATTTTGAACTGGCCGAATTCGAGCGCCATGCTACACGCATTGCGGAAGAGTGTTGCCTCGTCTTTTACCCGTACTATTTTTTGATTTACCTGGCTTATAAAAGCATATAGGTGGCTCGCCTTTTTAATTTTTTCTTCGGCTTTTTGCAGCTCTTTATAAGCGGTTATTAATTCCGCGCCCTGCCCATCAACGTTTCTCTTTCGAAGGATGTATTGCTGATTAGCAGTATTTAATTTTGTTGTTGGCTTAACGTTTGGGGGGGAGTTTTCCATAGCTACTTGTTTTTTTTCATACTTATCATGATGTGACAAATCCTGCTTCAGCGCAAATCATGTGTAAAAAGGTACTGCTATAAAAATAGGATTAAGTATGTGCGAACTTTTACATAATTACTGATGAATTTTACATAATTCACACATCATAACTATATAGTGAAAGCTATTTGTTTTAAGAGCCAATGTTTGGATGACCGGTAGGAAAGACTGTAAGTAGAAGGCAAAGGCAGCTTACCTGAATTGGTAATGGACCCCTTCAACCTGCGTAAGTAATGTGGAGGGGGCATCGGTGGCGGTAGCGCGGCCCTCAATTTTTGGTGATACCGGTGAATGAGAGGCCAGGTATTCCTCCATAACATCATGCAATTTATAGCCGAGTTTATGCGTGTTTGATACTCCTTTAATCCGGCATAAAACATTTTCGGGGTCACCTTCTCGCTCGCAGGCAACTATGGTGTATGTTTTGGTAGGGTCGACCGGTTCGTTGTTTATCAGCAGTTTATTTAATCTCTCGCCGGGCTCGGCAGCAATGGTAAAATTTACAGTCATACCTTTAAACCTTATCAACCAGCCGCCGAAACGTTTAGTAGGGTCTTTGGCAAATACATTTTCTATTTCTTTCTCCAGCCAATCGCTTAGTTGTTTACCGGTTACGGTGGCCATTTTTACATCTGAGTTTACCGGTAGCATGCTCCTTAAATATTCTACCGTAATATTGGCTATACCGGTTTTGGCATCGGGTACCAATGGCGGGCAAAACCTAAAGCCATTTGATAAAGCAATATCGGGCTTAGCCTTCCACATCACGGCATCTGTTATCAAATTATCCATGGGGGTTTCAATTACATAATAACGGAGTAGGGGAGTAGTGGTTTTGCCAATAACCCTTTTTATTTCTTTGTTATAGGGTTCGAATGTTTTTTCCAGTTTTTGAAGCATTTCTTCATCGGCTTTGTATTTTTCAGGATCAACATCCATTAGCTCGTAAGCCTCATCTTTTATTTTACCGTCTTCAACAATAATATCAAGTTTGCCAACGAATGATGCAAATGAACCCGACTCGGTTACGCGGCTGTATTTACCCTTTAAAGGCTGCCGGATGCGTTCGTGTGTATCGGCACCAAAAATATAATCAACACCTTGCGCAAAAGTTTGGTTAGCCAGGTTAAGCTGTTGTGCAAGGCCCATGTGGGTTAACGCAATAACGAGGTCGCACTTTTCGCGCTCGCGCAATATTTTAATGTATTCGGCAATGTCTTTTTCGGGCTCGGTAAAATGAAGGCCGTAACTATAAGCGGGCGATTGCCTGATGGGTGTTAGTGGGTCGGTATATCCTAAAAAACCGATTTTTATTCCCCCTAAATAAAATGTTTGATAAGGCGGAAATAGCAGGTCGCCGGTGTCTTCATGAAACATATTTCCGCAAACTTTTGGCGCATGATATGCGCCCATATTTTTTATCAGCATTTTTTTACCGTATGCAACTTCCCAGTTTCCGGGCAATACCAGGTCGTAATTAATGTTGTTCATTAAGGGTATTATAGCCTGCCCTTCGGATAAAGCGGCAACAGCGCTACCCACAAAGCAATCGCCGCCATCTATTAGTAGTGTATTGGGGTTTTCTTTGCGTAGTTGGTTAATCATTGTTTTAAGATGAGCAAAGCCTCCACGTTTTTTGAACACAGCTTTGCCATCTTCCCAAAAAAAATCATCATGCACAGTTAACTGCCCGTGTATATCGGCAGTATGTAGTAGGGTAATGCGTTGGGCCTTTCCGGTTTTTAGGCTTTGGCTCCGCGCCATTTCTGCAGCTTTGCCCTGCCCTTCAAGGCCGTACATGGTTGCGGGCAATAAGCCAAAACCCGCGGTTGCAATCCCCAGCGTTTTTATAAAATCCCTTCGCGATTGACCGGTGGTATTAACCAGGTTTTCGCAATAGTGGCATTGGCAGGTTGCTGTATGTTTCTTTCCTGATGTCATTTTATCTTCTTCTGTTTATTCTGCCGCCTTCCATCCTATGATGAACAAATCATTTATTGCCTAAGGTATTTACTAATCCTTTTAACCGAAGGAGTAACAACTAACAAGGCGCCCGTAAATATTCCAAACCCTGCTATGGTAAATAGGGTAAGAAACGGAGAAATGTGTTGCATTATCTCCTGAAAACTGAGTTTATCTTCAATAATCAACAGGCCTTTTTCGGCACCGGCAAATAACAGCGCTATGAAAAAGATAACCAGCGAAAAATTGAGTATCCAAAAGCCACCGGTAATAGCTTTTTTCTCACCTATAGTATACTCGTGTTTTGCAATATCCTCAATTAAAAAAATGCACGATGCCAGCAAAATCATGGTGTTAATACCAATCATGCTGCCCATGGCATGGGCCACAGTAATATGCGTGCCATGTGTAAAAATGTTTATTGCCGGCACCGAAATTGCAAGTGCCAGGGTAAGATTGGCGAAAATCCAAAAGTCGGAGGCAACAATAAATTTGTAGGGTAATAAATGAAAATCCTTTTGGGCTTCGGTTAAAGAGCTTTTCCAGTTGCCTATTATTTTGGCAAGAATGATTAACTCGGTCATACTTATAAAATAAGCAAAGTACCGGATGAACGAATGTGCAGGAACAATATAAATGTGGTGCGCCCAGCCAAATAGAAGATTGGTTAAGCCCAAAAAATACATGGCAAACGAAAGCTTAGACCGGGCAACACTTTCATCGCCCTTAATGCGTTCCATTAAAAAAATTGCAGTGCCGTAAACAAGCATATTCCACGAGCCAACCAGGGCGCCGTATGCTTTCCATTGCACGGTAATATCGCGCACTATATTATTTCTGAAATAAGGGAAGAGCCATAAATACGATTCGCAAAATGTAAATAGAAAAAACAGTATACCGGTTCCCCACATCCATAAATAAACGGGCCATTCTCCCGCTTTTTTTGCTACCGTTTTAAAATAGTTAAACCCGAAGAGAAGCCATGAAATAACAATAGGCACAGCTAAAATTGGCGGATACTCCCAGTACTTGCGGCCTCCAAATTTGCCGGCGATGTAACAGCATAAAATGGCAATGCCTGTAACTAAAAATATCCAAAAATGCAGGCGGGGTAATTTGTTTGAGAATAGAGGGAGTTTGCAGTAGCGTGGCAAATAATAGTATATGCCGCCAATGGCGCTCAAAAATATCCAGGCAATAACCATTGAAACGTGCAGCGGGCGGCTTTTAAAAAACGGAAATGCACTCATAAAACCGGGAATGATAAATTGCAGTGCGCTTAGGCTGCCAAAAAATAAGCCACCTAACAGGCTTAAAAACGCCAGTAGAATAAATACAATGCCAATCTCTTTTTTTCAGTTTTGAGCAACAGTGCCATTGTAATTAATTTTGAACCTTTTTACGGGCGAAACACCGGTTTTGTCGACATAAGTTAGATATGCTACCAGTTCCTCTATTTCATTGTCGCTTAAGTGGAAATCGGGCATGCGCTGGGTGCCGGATTTAAGAAAAGCTTTAGCATACCCGGGGCCTTTTCCTTTGCCCGAAATAACGTTGGTAATGTCGGGGCCCATGTAGCCGCCTAAACCGTATAGTTGATGACAGGCCACGCAATTATATTTTTGAAAAAGCAGTTTGCCATTTTTTGATTGTTCGGTAATCATGTTTTCGCCCGCGTCATTAGCGGTACCGGTGGTGTATACAAACGATGTGTAAATGATGAATGAAAGAAATAAGGTTGCCATTATGGCTTTTTTTGTAATAGAACTCATGACGGAGTTTTGTGAAATCCAACTCAAACATATAAAGTCTATGGTTTTAGTAGGGTTGATTTTCGTCAGGTAGTTAAATGACGCTTTATAGTGCGGTGTTTACTATGACATTAGGTTCTGTTCGTGCGGTGCCCTAGGAGGGGAGAACAACTCATTCTATGCGTTATTCATAAAGGTATGGCTCGTTGGCTATGGCTAACTGCCGGATGTTTTCCGCAACTCTTTTCATGTAAATCCTCCAAAAGGTTTTTGTAAACAGCCAGTTTAGGGGGTATAGCAAAGCAATGGCGGAGTGCATGGTATAGGTGTAGGTAATAAGAATTTTGCCCGGTTCAATTTCGGTGGTGGCCCACTCGCCTACAAATTTTGAAAACCCGAACATGGCAAACTTAAAATCGCTGACCTCAATTTTCCAATACTTGTTTTGAATGCGTTCTATCACCTTGTCAACAAAAGCCCAGCCTCCTTTTTGTGTTAGCGACTTAGCAACAAATATTTTTTTGCCATAACCGGGTTTGCCCCAATGCTGGTCATCGGTGCTGTGCGTTACCCGTGGCATAATGCCGGCAAAACCGGTGTGCACTTTTGAAACATCGCAAAGCATGGGTGTTTTAAATGCTCTTTCCAACGAGCAATTGTAGATGGTTGTTATT
>CAIOTH010000092.1 GCA_903861145.1 uncultured Bacteroidota bacterium
CGGAATAAAGGGTAGTTGCTATCGCACTCATTTTCATCGCCAAACGCCGAGCCTTCGCTAATACCGTTAAAGCCGTGGCCTACAATCATGTAAGTGCTACAGGTTAAACGGTTAACCTGGCTAATAACAGGTTTACCCGCTGCCAGTGGCGCACCAACCGGTGTATAGATATAGTATTGCGATGAGGTGTTATCCTGTGCAAGGCCGCACAAAACCTGCCCGTTTGGTAAACCAAGCATGGCGTAATTTTGGCAAATAGCATTGGTAGCCGCGCTTGATGGTACTGCCACCGATGTAAAAGTGTTGTTTAAATAATTGAATTCGTAAAATACTGTTGGGTTTGCAAACTCGTTGCTTTGTGTTGGTTGCGGAGAGCAGGCAATCAGTATTTTTCCGTTTGGCATCATTACAGCCGGTGCATCAGGCATACCATAGCTGTTTGGCACATCGGGGCCGGCAACCCAGGTACCCGGTGCAGTAGTGCCCGATGGGGTATAGTACGCCGTGTGGTTGGTGCCGCCAATAAAAAATGCCCTGCCATCGGGTAATAAAAAGCCGGGGCCGCACTCGTAACCATAAGGGTCGTAAAGCGATACCGGTACGTTGCCATCGGCTATCCAGGTATTGGTAGCGGGTATATATCTTTCGCTGGTTGTTGCGCCTTCGTCAACAAACAAAACGCTGTTATCCGGCAGTTTTAACCACATAGATTCGTTTTGTCCGTGGCGGCACGATGGGCCTGCCGTGTAAGCGTTAGTAGCTGGATTAAAAATAACGGTATGCACAGGCATAGACACATCAACAAGCGCCTGTAACACGCTTCCGTTTTCAAGTATTTTGCAGCTACCGTCGCTAATTACGTTGGTAGCGTTGCTACCGGTAATTTCGGTCCAGGCATTGGTAACCGGGTTAAAAACCTCGCCGTGCCATCCGTTTTGGGTACCATCGGTTCCATACTCGCCGCCGGCGGCATAAACCCTGGCGTCTTTTAATACGGCCGATGAAAACGAGAATCGCTCCTGGGTCATAGGTGCTGCCGAGGTCCATGTTCCTTTAATATAGTTCCCGGTCGAATCGGGTGTTAGTATATCCCAAATAGTTCCATCGCCCATACTGCCACCGGCGGTACTGTGGCAAAATACAGTTCCGTCGCTCATTTGAAGTAGAACGCCGTTGTTATCGTGCGGTGCGGCATGGGTAAGGGCTGTCCAGGTACCCACCTGGGCAAATAACTGCCCGGTAAACAGGCAGCAGGTAACTACTAACGCAATCCCAAGTGCTCTAACAAAACCGATACATTTTATCGGTTCATTCATGGGCGTGCCATTGCTTTTAGCAAGTAATAAGTTTCTCATGTTTGGTTTTTAAGGTGTTCAAATAAAAAGCTTATTTCCTGATATGCAAAGAGGGCGGTAAAAACTTACAATACCATGACAAGCAGAATTGTTAAAATGGGAATACTTACCTATGGAAACCAATGCAATAGGCGCGTACTATACCATGCAAGGGCTGTAATAATATACAACGGAATTTGGGAGGGGGGGGTATTTATATTACAAGAATAATGCGGTTGAACGCTATACTTAAAAGTTGCACTTTAGGTAAATGGAAGCTCTGAAACTCAATATCTGGTTAAAATCAGCGCTTTTCTTATTTTTGACACATAACCTAAATGGCAAATAATAATCACTTTTTAAAATTCCGGGTCGAAAACTTTAAGCGTTTCGATGAATTTGAACTCGATAACCTTGGGCAGTTTAACCTCATTGTGGGCGATAATAATGTGGGTAAATCAAGTGTTTTGGAGGCGCTTATGTTTGATAGAAATCAAGAGAGATTTCTTGAGTATCTGTTTTATGTTCTTTATGAAGTAAAACAATTTGATGGCTTGAAGGAGTGGTTCATGACACAATACCTAAAGAGCTTACCTAGGAAGAATTTGGATAGAATTAAATTTGAGGCTCTATTCGCTGATAAATCAATTTTTTCAAGCTCTTTGGTCTTTAAAAATTCTAGAGATCACTATTGGGCAAATGGCGAAGAGAATACTGAAGTGAAGAATGTTTTCTTTTATCCTCAAAGCCAGGAGGTAAGGAGTGAAAACGCACAATATCAAAATACGTACCATAATGTTCCTTATGTTCCTTTTCAGCTTGGATACTCGCACAACATAACCGATTTCTATTCTAAAAATATTCAGCCTCGCAATAGCCGTAAAGAACAATTTTTGCAAGATCTAAAGACAATAATTGCAGACATAACTAATTTAGAAATCAATACAGTGGTTGCCAATCAACCGGTAATCTTAGTTAGTCGCAAAAGTGCAGATTCAAATTTACCCCTTGGCACCTATGGCGACGGCCTGGTAAAACTGTTCCGCATTTTAATTGAAATGCAAATACACGCGGGTAAGCGATTAATGATTGATGAAATTGATACCGGCATCCATTTTAGTCGAATGAAGTTGTTTTGGAAAACGGTTATACTTTCTGCGAAAGCCAATGACGTTCAGTTGTTTGCCACCACGCATAGCGATGAGTGTATAAAATGCTTTAAGGAGGCTTTGGAAGAAACGAGTGAAGATATTAAGAATGATGCCCGCATTGTTCATTTGGAAGAAACCGACCATGCAACCCAGCAGGTAAAGGCTTTTACTTATAAGTTTAACGAATTTGCCCACGCGGTTAACATCGGAAACGAGCTTAGATAATGAAGCCTGTAAAAATATTTGTGGAGGGCAAATCACCCGTACATTCTACTGACTCAGGTTTTTTGAGAGATTGCATTCAACATTGGTTTAATAAAACTATTTCCTTACCGGATAATTTTAAACATATCGGTGGTGCTTCTGAATTTAAGGATATGGCGCCCGACATCAGGCTTGCTATAGAAAAGAGTTACAAGGTGATACTGATAATTGACGCAGATGATAACCCTGCCGCGCGCAAAAAAGAAATTGAAGAATTTCAGGCCAGAGAGAATTTGAAATTCCCTTACTTTCTTTTCCCGGATGATACAAATGGGGGAGAAGTAGAGCACTTATTAACCCAAATTGCTATCGATAAAGCAAGAGTGAAATGCTATGAGGATTATGAACGGTGCGTTGGTGTCAACCTGGATATTAAGGATAAAGTATTTGCATACATTCAGGCCGTTACAGGAGATAAAGAAGCGGCCAAAGACAAAAACCGTAACTTTTTAAAAGGCCATTTTGACTTGAACGATGCCTGTCTTGAACCGCTGAAGAAATTTCTTACGCCGTATTTTTAATTGACGATGGTTTTTCAAAAATGGTTATGGACGCCGCTCCCCTAATACTTCACCACCGTAACCGCCTGCCCGCCATTACCAATCCACGATATTTTGTAACCGTAGGGGGTGCCGCTTAATACGGCGTTGCCGTTTGCATCAACACCGTAATCTACCTGCATAGGTTCCTGTATGCCATGTATGGCCTTTTCGCCCGATAGCGGATTGGAGAGCAGGTACGAGGACGAAATACTTTGCACCACCGGGCTTAGTATTTGGGTGTAGAACACATAACCAAACCGCGTAGTGCCGGAAGTTGAAACACCGGTGCTGGTATTAACTGTGGTATCGCCGATGATGGTTGATGTGAGCGTTGTGGTTGGCATACTAAAGGTGCGCAACTGGTACATATTCCAGGTCCAGGTTTGTATAAGGGTTACGTTATCGTTATAAGTAAAGGTGATGTTGCCTTTCACCCTATCCTGCAGCGAATCGGACGAATGCAGGCCTATGCCGGACGGCTTTTTAAGCAGGCCACCGCTTAGGTTGGTAATGGTTGCTGTACCGTTCATCCACAAGCTTTTATTGTTGGCTAAAATTACCACCTCATATTGGGTGAATGTAAGGGTGATGGTGGCGCCGGGCGTTTTCCACGGTATAATTTTGCCGTTGTTATCGCGCGTAAAGTGTACGGTTATATCACCGGTGCGGCCTTTGGTTTGATCGGCGTTTTTGCCAAAGTAGCTAAGCCGTATTTGTGCCGAATCGTTAATGTGGCTGGTATCAATAGTTACCTGGCTAATAGTACCAAACAAATCTACCGAACCGGCCAGCGAATCGCCACCGGCAATGCGCGATAGGGAAGTAGCCAGTAATGCTTCATTCACTGCCTGGTCAAACTCGTAATTAATGTTCATCTCATCGCCCGAGGTAATGATTTGGGTGGCCGAGTCGGCGGTGGTTTTAATGATGGTATACTCCGTTTTGCTGCACGATGTGGGCAGCAACAGTAACAGCAAAGGCACAACAAAAAGGGCAAGGCAAATTTTATGTATCCGCATTATTCAAAAATTAAAACAAAGGGGGGGTATCATATTATTTTATAAACGGCAATAACTACCCAGTTCGGACAAAATAGCCATTTATGAAATTGATTGATAGAATAAGAACGTTTTTTAGTGGCAATAGTGCCTATGAATCTCTATTAGTAAAATACCAATACCCCCGATACCAGCCAACCCTGTCCCGATTGTTAAAATTAAAGTTTGGATACGCCCCCCCCACCGCGTCCAACTCTCGTCCGTGGCGCGGCCTACATAGCCGCCGTTCTCAATAAACACTCTACCCTCATATAAGATTCTATAAGTAGCATACGCTCCTTTGTCTCCACCCAATAAAACTATATAATGTTCAACTTCGCTTAAATATTCTAAAATGAGGTCTAATTCATATACATCTTCTGTTTCAATGCCCATTTCTGTAATTAACTCATACTTATCCCTAATGCCACGATATTTATATTTAATAGCATGCGGCTGCCTGTCTTTCGTATGCCAGTCATTCAGATTCTCTAAAACCGCATCTAACTTCTTATTGGTGGATAAATCTTTAAATCCCATGACATTTTACATTTAGTGTGGTAACCAAATGTAAATAAAAAAGGGAGCCGCAAGGTTCCCTTTTAATTTTCCGGTTTCTTCTTTCGTTTTTTCTTCTTAGCCATGTTTTCGGCTATAACTTTTGGCGAAACGGATAGCTTTATAATTTCCTCGAATGAGGCGTTTATGGGCTCGTTTTTGTCATCGGGTGGTTTGGTTTTATCCTTTTCCATTCCGCCGTGGTTGGCGTCCCCGCCAACCACCAATCTTCCCTCATCACTCAATCACAATTTTTTTAACCGATACCGGTTCACCATCATTTAATAACTGCACAAAATACATACCCCGCGGCAAATGCGAAACATCGGCATTATATTTACCGGTTATGTTACCGGTCGATATTACTTCAGTACCCAGCACACCGTAAATTTTAGCCGTTACAATACCCGGTGCATCAACCGGTTGAATGGTTAAGTACTTACTGACAGGGTTGGGATAAACCACAAAGCTGTTTTTAGGCTGGGGGGCATCAACACCAACGGTAATGCAATCGTTCGTTACTACAATAGTATAACTAAGGGTTGATTGCACGTGGTTAACGGTATCGGTGGCAATAAGGCTTACTATGTGCGTACCGGTATCGCCAAAGGCGGGGATGATGGTAACGGTAATGCTATCCATCAGGTTAACGGTGCTGGTATCAACCGAAAAAATATTCAATTGGCCCGGGCTGGTGTACGATACCGTGGCATTTTGCCCTTGTTGCGCGCATAAAAACGCGGCGCTTAACCTAACAGTATCGCAGTGGTGCGAAAACAACGAATCGGGTGCGCCAAGCGCGTGTTCGGTAGGAGTGGTGTCGCAGGGGCAAATGTACAAGGTGTTACAAGCCGACCGGTTGTTGTATATAACCGGTGGTATAACATTGTTGTTTACGCAACTGTTAAGTGTAAACGAAGTAAAATCGAGCCAGTCTACACCGTTGTGGGTGTTGAACGGGCCGAAGAAATAATTTCCCCCTAACGAAAACCTGCTTATTTGCGCGTAATTAATCCCATCGCCTTTATTCAAACCAACAAATGCCGGTGTGCCACCATACCCCGAAAACCCACCCGATGTTTCGGAACAGGCCCATTGCATAACCGGGTAGCAAAACGAAATATTATTGCCATCGGGTATTATAGGGTCGGTGCCGTTGCTTATAATCAGTTGAAAGTAATTCCATCCGTCAACATCGGTACCTGCAAAGCGCACGCTATCCCAAATAACAACCATGTAGGTGGGTGTTATTTTATAATAAACCACGCCGCGGTTGTAAAAGGTATTTGCATCTGCATAAAAAGGTGCAATCAACATGGTATCGTGCCCAAGGGGTAGCGATTGTGTTGAATCAATAAACGTATGTATCGGTTTCAAAAAAGAAATAATACCGTTGTTGCTGATAAACACCGAGTCGAAACTTTGCCCGTAAAAACAAAAGTTAAACGGCAGCGCCATTGCCGGTGTAGTGGCATTATCGTTTTGATATAATGGTGGCACGGCAATATCTGTATCGGGGCCGGCACCCAAAGTCATCGGCACTACCTGGAAACTGTTATCAATTGGCAACTGGCATTTGCAGGTGTTAAACGATTGCGCGTTAACACCGGTTACCGGTGCCAGTGTAATCATCATCAATAATATTAAAGCCAGTTGTTTCATACATTAAAACTTTGCCGCAAAGCCTACATAAAAACTGCGGGGCTGTGCGGGTATAATGCCGGGACCGGGGTACTCGGCGGTGCGTAAATTAAAATATTTGGTATCGGTAAGGTTGCTTATGCCAGCCTTAATGGTGTAATTTTTTATGTGCACCGTGCTCGACCAATCTAACACATAGTAAGCCGGCACTACGCCAACCGTTGCATCTTCACTAAAAACGGTGTTGTTGGCATCGGCGTATGTTTTACTTGAGTAGCTGAAAATAAACGTGGTTGAAAATATTTTGTAAGAATAATTAAGCCCTGCACGTTCAATGTTTTTAGGTGCCAGCTCCTCAAGGTTACCTTTGTAAGGGCCGCTTACATAATGCGCCAGTATATACGAGTAAGAATTAAAGAAACTGATACGCCCCCAGCCATAATATTTCGAGGCAGCTTTAAAAGGTGTTACCTCAACATAAGTTTCGGCACCGGTATGTACCGAGTTGCCTATGTTGGTTACATAAGTATACGGATGGTTGTTGGCGTTGTAAAGCAACTCGGTTCCAATTTCGCGGTTAAAATTCATATAAAAAGCACCTACGTCAAAGTTAACTATATCCTTAATACTGCCCCGCCATCCCAAATCAGCATTGTAACCCGAAACATCTTTCAGGTTGGGGTCGATAACTGATGTTGAACCCAGCGGGCTTAGCGCCGAGTAATTAGTTGGCTCGTACGCCTGCGAGAAATTGGCGTATACGTTGGTGGTTGGTGTAGTTTTAATTTGCAAACCACAACCGGCAAGCGGAAGTTCCCAATACTGGTGCAAGTAGGCGTCTATCTTGATCCCGGTATTGGGGTCGTGAATATATCCTTTAGCTGTTGAGCCAATAAACTCGAATCTAAAGCCCGGTGTTAGCGATACATACTTACCAATGTGAAAGGTGTTTTCGAAAAACGGAGCGGCGTTAATAGTTGTAAAGTCGAGGTCGTTAGTATAATCGCCGCCGTATAAATTCATATCAAAATCCGAACCTACTGAACCGGGGCCACCTTCCTGCCGTTTCATATATCCCTGAAAGTACCTAAAGCCCACCGCCAGCGTTTGTTCAAAGCCTTTAATGTAATAGTGGGTAAGCAGTCGCAGCTCGGTAGTAACGCTAACAAAACCTTCGTGCTCAACCTCGCGCGGGGTGTAGTTATTGGTGGCGGTGCTAATGGTATCGGGGGTTTGTATGCCGCCTTCTTCATTGCGCCAAACAAGGTCGCGCGAGCTGTAGTTAAATGCCGATTTTAAACTCATCGATGTTTTATCAGAGATTTTCCAGTTAGCGGTTAATGCAAGTATATTCCATGGGCTGCGCAGCCAG
>CAIOTH010000093.1 GCA_903861145.1 uncultured Bacteroidota bacterium
TTCCATTCCTAAAACCCGCCAATACATTATTGGGCATGACCAGGTACCCGATCCGAACGACTCAACTTTGTGGGGCGGAGCCAATCAACACCAGGACCCCGGTGGCTTTTATAAATGGAGAACGCTGATCGAACTTACCAGTGGAGTTGCCTCGACATTTACACCGGTAAAGGTAACCGCCAATTCATTAAATGTTCGTTGCGAGCCTCGGGCTACTTCACCTATCCTTACCACGCTCGCCGTCAATCAGGAGTTTGTTCAATACGGTACCGCAACTAACGGTTGGGCTCTCATTTTTATAACCGGTAAAAATTCCGAGCATTACGACGGCTGGTCATCCAACGTTTATTTAACAGCCGATAACTGCGCTCCACAAATTGAAACACAGAATTCATGGCCATCTACTTTAAGTGTATATAGCAATGCAGCTTCCTCCACCTCGGGTGTTGACGCAGTTACTGACGGTCAGCGATTTGTTGCTACCGGTACTCCGGTTACCGGTTATGATGGAAATACAGCCTGGAGAAATTTTTATACCCCGGCAAGTGCCACGGTGGCAAATGGATGGTGCAGTGGTGCTAATTTAAATTACATCACCGGCGGAAATGTAACTCCTGCGTTGTCCATATCAACTCCAAACACATCTGTTTGCGCCAATCAAAGCATCACATTTACAAGCACACCAACTAATGGCGGAAGCTCACCTACCTATCAATGGTATGTTGGCGGTGTGGCTTCGGGTACCGGCTCTTCGTTAACTCTCAATAATGTTTCAGCCAATACCAGTGTTTACTGCGTGCTAACCTCTAATGCCAGTTGCTTAAGCACAACCACTGGCCAATCTAACCAGGTAAATATCACCATCACCTCGGCACCAACTATTTCGCTTAGCGCAACTGATAATTCTATTTGCTCGGTTGGTAACGGCACCAGCATTACCGCAAGTGGAAACGCAACAAGTTATTCATGGTCGAGTGGTTTGGGTTCAGCAGCAACAGTTAGTGTAAGCCCTACTTCAACTACTACGTACAATGTTACCGCAAGCTCCGGGGCCAACTGCTCAGCAACGGCCACCATTACAATTACAGTTACTGAAACGCCCAACATCACAGTTTCATCCGCCAACAACTCCATATGCTCCGGCGCCTCAACAACAGTTTCTGTTACCGGTAATGCATCCGGATACACATGGTCGAACGGTTTGGGCAGCAGGCAAAGTTTCACAGTTAATCCGTCAAACACCAGTGAGTATGATGTAACTGCTTCCAATGGCAACTGCTCAGCAACCGGTGCGGTAACCGTTAATGTTACGCAAACCCCGGTTATTTCTGTCAATCCTGTAAGCACTTCCATTTGTACCGGTGGCGCAGGAACGAGTTTAACTATAACGGGTACAGCAGCATCCTATAATTGGTCAAACGGGTTGGGAACGAGTCAAACAGTTACCGCTAATCCTACAAGCACTACTACCTATACCGTTACAGCTAGTAACGGTAATTGCAGCGCTACTTCTTCTGCAACAGTTAACGTAAGCAATTTGCCAACTGCATCTATTTCGCCGGGCAATGCAAGTGTTTGTCCGGGTAACTCAATACCAATTTCGGCGTATCCCAATGGCACCGCATACACTTGGTCGGGCCCGGGTAATTATACCGGAAGCCAGCAATCAGCAAATATTAGTGCAACCGGTTTATATAGTGTAACTATTACCAACCCCGGTGGATGTGCAGGTTCAGCAACGGCGAGTATTGAGGTTAGTCCCGGAGTTAGCCCAACAGTAAATGCGGGTAATAATGTAAGCATTCAAAGCGGGCAGCAAACGCAGTTAAATGCAATTGCAACCGGTGGTGTGGGCCCTTACAGCTATTTGTGGTCACCAGCTACCGGCTTAAATGCCGATACGCTTAATAACCCTGTGGCTTCGCCAACCGTTACAACAACTTATGTGGTAACTGTTACCGGTGCTAACGGTTGTATTACTACCGGTCAGGTAATTGTTACTGTTCAAGGTGCGGCATGTGATACTAGTATAAGCCCAACAGTAATCATTAACGGTAATCAACTGGCAGCGGGTTACATTGCAAACGCATCCTATCAATGGCAGCTAAACGGACAAAACATACCCGACACAGGAAGGTATGTTACCGCTAATTCGCAGGGAAATTATTCGGTGGTGGTTACTATTGGGTCCTGTACCTATTATAGCAACAATCAATTGTTCACATCAATAGCAGATTTAGGTTTGCGCAAATTATCCATAGCCCCAAATCCATCTAACGGGCTTTTCACTTTGAGTTTTGAAACAGAGAAGGCCGAAAATATAAGCTTCAAAATTTTTGATGCACTCGGAAGAGTAGTGCAGGAGAACGCTGTGGTAAAAATTGAGGGAGTTTACACCCATCAAATCAATTTGATTAATGCGGTCAAAGGAGTTTATATGTTGCAAATCAATTCGGGCAGTAATAGTTCATCGCTAAGATTAGTAGTCAATTAAGAATACACTCGTTAAATGAAACAGGGTTAAAATTGAGCCTAATGGAAGATATCCTGCTAAAAGGAATGTTGTTAGCTGCCACCGGACTAACCGGTTTGCTTTGCGGGGCTTCTCTTGACCAATCAATTAAGCAGTTACCTGCCCGGCACGTTATTGGGGTTCAGGCATTTTCTGCTTACGCTAAAGCGGCCGATTTAAAGAACGGAGTGTTGTGGTATGCGTTGTTGGGTATAAGTGCTGCCCTTGCTTCAATCGCAACGGGTGTGTCAGCCTGGCACCACCATCTGCAGCAAAACATCGCTCTGCCGCTTTACCTGGGTGCGGCATTTGCAGTTTGCCACATCGTTTGTACTACACAGGCGGCACCTACCTATCACAGTCAGAAAAAAATTAGTGACGAGGCAGGATTGACCCAGCTGTTTAACAGGTTTGAAATGATTCAAACATTCCGTTCAGCCTTTATTTTACTTAATCTTTTATGCTACCTCTGGGCTCTTTTTATATACGCTTGATGGAACAAGAGCCCTAATTGCATTTTCACTATTACCTAGCAATCCCGAACTATTTCAATGGCAAAATGGCACATTCCGCCGTTTATTTTTGGCAATTCGAGCATGATTTTAATCATTTGATTAAAAAATCTGTTTAAAACACTAAAATAGTTTTAGTTTTGCTTCGTCATAAGACAAGTAACATGGCCAAGCAAAAGAAAATAGATGATGGTACCGCCGAACAAAAGATAAAGGAAGCGGCACGTAAGCTATTTACTGAAAGGGGCTTTGACGCGGTAAAGACCCGCGATATAGCCTTGGAAGCCGGTATCAACCTGGCCTTGCTTAATTATTATTTCAGGAGCAAGCAAAAGTTGTTTGACATTATAATGGTTGAGAATTTCGAAGCTTTTGTTAACCAACTAATTCCAATCCTGGGTGATGAAAATTTATCGCTTGATGAAACCCTTGAAAAGGTTACCGGTAGCTACATTGATATGCTAAAACTCAATCCGGGACTGCCTTTTTTTATCATGAATGAAATGCGGAGTGATTCCAGTAAACTTCAATTTGTAAGAGGAAAAATGGCGGATGTGCGCGCAGGTTTTTTAAAACGTATGGGGGTGACCTTGCTTGAAAAAGAAATTTCCCCTGCCAATGTCGGACACCTGATGATGAATTTTATGGGCCTTATCATTTTCCCGTTTGTGGCTCAACCCATGATGATGAAGGTGAACAATTTCAATAAAAAGGAATTTGATGCACTAATGGAGGAGAGAAAAAAACTGATACCCATTTGGCTAAAAGCAATTATGAAAGCAAAATAAATTATTGACCAATAAATAATAAGTAATGAAGAAAATTTTTACGCTCATCTTGTTGCTCCCGGTTATTGCCACATTCGGGCAAGGCGATAAGGCAGTTAACATCGACTCATGTTACGCATGGGCGCGGTTAAACTATCCGTTATTAAAGCAGTACAATGTAATTGAGCAAACAAAAAGCTTTACGGTTCAAAATGCATTTAGAAATTACATTCCGCAATTGAACGTCTCTGGTCAGGCAACCTACCAGTCGGAAACGACCAATTTTGGTGACCTCTTTGGCGGCGGCCCTTTAATATTCAATGGACATGCAATTCAATTCCCAACGTACAGCAAAGACCAGTACCGCCTTACTGCCGAAGTATACCAAACGGTTTTTGACGGGCTTGCCAGCAAATACAGAAAGGAAAATGCAATAGCAGATGCCGAAGTGAAAAAACAGAGCGTTGAGGTGAGCCTTTATACTTTGCGCGACCGAGTTAACCAGGTATATTTTGGCGTTTTGCTGATTGATGAAGAATTGAAACAAAACGACTTGCAGCAAAAGGACATTCAAAATGTAGTTGACAAAACACAGGCTTTTGTAGATAACGGAACGGCGTTTAGAAGCAGCGTTGATGAGCTAAAAGCGCAGCTGCTGCAGGTGGAACAAAGTAAGATCGAACTGCTTAGTTCGCGTAAAGCGTACCTGGTAGTACTTGGATTACTCACCGGTAGACCAATGGATGAAACCACCGCCCTAGCTCAACCAGCAACACCCGTACTAGTGCCGGATATTAAACGGCCCGAATTACAGTTATATCAACTACAAAAAAAGAGCATTGATATACAGAGCAAGCAATTAGAAACCGGGCTTATGCCACAAATTAACGCTTGGTTCGATGGCGACTATGGTAGGCCCACTTTGAACACCGTGAGCAACAACTTTGGCGCATTCTGGATAACCGGCATCCGCTTCAACTGGACGTTAACATCGCTCTATACAATGAAAAACAACAGGCGCATTTTATCGTTGGGTCAAAATGATTTGGATATACAGAAGGAAGCTTTCCTGTTCAATACCAATATCAGCCTGGCTCAACAAAGCGAAGGCATCAAAAAGTACAGCGACCTGGTAGCAAAGGACAAAGAGATAGTTGATTTGCGCACTTCGGTTAAGACTGCTTCGAACGCACAGTTACAAAACGGCGTGCTCACAGCGCACGATTATTTAACTCAGGTGGATGCAGAAGCCAAGGCGCGCCTCGGGCTAATACTTCACCAGGTGCAATTATTACAGGCTGAATACAATTATCAAAATACATCAGGCAATTAAATCATCCAATAAAACAACAGTAATGAACAAAATTTCATTCTTTATGCTGGCAGCCCTTTTGTGGCTAAGCTCATGCACACAAAAGTCAAAATTCGATGCATCAGGAACCTTCGAAACTGAAGAAACTATCATTTCGTCAGAGGGCACCGGGCGTATTAAGGAGTTTAAAATAGAAGAAGGGCAAACGCTAAAGGCCGGAGAATATGTGGGCTTTATTGACACCGCTCAGCTTTACTTTAACAAAAAGAATCTTGAGGCACAAATTCAGGCCGGGTTAAGTCGTCGTCCGGAAACCGCAAAGCAGGTTGCTTCACTACAGGTTCAATTAGAAAGTGCGCAACATGAACAAGCCCGTATCAAAAACCTGGTTAAAGCTGATGCCGCTACTCAAAAGCAACTGGACGACCAGACTTTTATGGTGTCGCAAATTCAAAAACAAATTGACGCGCAGATGTCTACCCTTGACATTTCTACTACCAGTATAAATAAAGAAACTGTTCCCCTGCACGCACTCATTCAACAAATGAATGACCAGTTGAACAAATGTTATTTGGTTAATCCAATCAACGGTACTGTGCTTTCAAAGTATGCACGCTTAGATGAAGAAGCAACGCCGGGCAAACCTCTTTACAAAATTGCTGATGTATCGACCCTGTTGTTACGTGCCTATATAACTAACGACCAATTCTCCCAAATTAAACTGGGCCAGAAAGTAAAAGTGTTTATTGATAGCACCGATGCTAAATACAAGGAATATGAAGGCACAGTTACCTGGATAAGTGATAAAGCGGAGTTCACTCCTAAAACAATTGAAACAAAAGACGAACGCGCTAACCTGGTTTGGGCTACTAAAATTGCGGTGAAGAACGATGGTTATTTGAAAATAGGCATGTATGCCGATGTAAAATTTAAGTAAAACAATGAGCGCTATTACGCTTGATAATATTACCAAAACCTACAACAAGGGTTCCGTACTTGCAGTTGACAAAGCAACGTTCGAAGTAGCCGAGGGCGAAACGTTTGGCCTTATTGGTCCTGATGGCGCTGGCAAAACCAGTATTTTCAGGGTGCTTACTACTTTGCTTTTACCGGACGGAGGGAATGCAACCGTAGCCGGCCTTGATGTAGTGAAGGATTACCAGGCTATACGTAATTGTATTGGTTATATGCCCGGCCGCTTCTCACTCTACCAGGATTTGACCGTTGAAGAGAACCTCCGCTTTTTTGCAACCATCTTTAATACCAGCATTGAGGAGAACTACGCACTTATCAAAGACATTTATGTACAGATAGAGCCCTTTAAAAAACGTCGTGCCGGTAAGTTATCGGGTGGTATGAAACAGAAGCTGGCCTTATGTTGTGCACTAATTCATAAACCGGTGGTGTTGTTTTTGGATGAGCCAACTACCGGTGTTGATGCAGTATCGCGTGTTGAATTTTGGGATATGTTGAAGCGCTTGAAAAGCCAGGGAATTTCTATTTTGGTTTCGACGCCTTACATGGATGAAGCCGCCTTATGCGATAGGATTGCACTGATTGAAGGTGGCAAGATTTTAAGTATTGACAGCCCGGCCAATACAGTCAAGAAATATCCCGGTAAGCTCTATGCGGTTAAGTCATCTAACATGCATTTGCTGCTGCAGGACCTGCGTAACTACGAAGGCACACATAGCTGTTTCACCTTCGGCGATTCGATGCACCTAAGCTTTAAACAGGAAGCAGAGGATAACATCAGCAAGCTAACCGCATACCTAACCAGCAAAGGCCATCAGCAACTCGAAATAAATGAGATTGACGCAGGCATTGAAGATTATTTTATAAGAATAACGGAGAAAGCAAATGGATAACATAGCTATAAAGGCCGAAAAACTAACCAAGCGCTTCGACGATTTTGTGGCGGTTGATGCCATTACGTTTGACGTGAAGCAGGGCGAAATTTTTGGGTTTGTGGGTGCTAATGGTGCCGGCAAAACCACCGCTATGCGTATTCTCTGCGGGCTTTCAAAGCCAACCTCAGGCACGGCTATGGTTGCCGGTTACGATGTTTATAAGGACCCTGAAAAAATTAAAAAAGTAATTGGTTACATGAGCCAGAAGTTCTCGTTGTATGATGATCTTACTGTAATGGAAAACATTACTTTTTATGCGGGTATTTATGGCCTGTCGGATAAAGACATTAAGAAAAGAGGGCAGGCGTTATTAGATCAATTGGGCATTGGGCATGAGGCCAAAACATTTGTTTCATCTTTACCATTAGGCTGGAAACAAAAGCTCGCATTCTCAGTAGCCATTATTCACGAACCAAAAATTGTTTTTTTGGACGAGCCCACCGGTGGCGTTGACCCCGTTACACGCCGTCAGTTTTGGGATTTGATTTATGCTGCCGCTGACCGTGGTATTACCGTTTTTGTGACCACGCACTATATGGACGAAGCAGAATATTGTAACCGCGTTTCCATCATGGTCGACGGCCGTATCGATGCGTTTGATACACCCAGCAATTTAAAGAAGAGATTTTCAGTGAACTCGATGAACGAAGTATTTTATCAACTAGCCCGTGGAGCTAAACGTAAAGCCGATTAATTATGAGAAACTCAGCGCTTAGACAATTGTTCGCATTCGTGCAAAAGGAGTTCTACCACGTTTTCCGTGATAGAAAGACCCTGCTCATGCTTTTTGGTGTTCCCATTGCACAGATATTGCTTTTCGGCTTTTTGCTTACCAACGAAATAAAGAATGCCAAAATTGTAGTTTGCGATTATGCCAAGGATTACGGCTCGCAGGAAATTATCAGGAAGATTGAGGCCAGCAAATATTTTAATGTAAAGAAGGCCTCGCTAAGTCACGATGAAATTGAAGCCGCTTTTAAGTCAGGGGAAATAAAAATGGCGATTGTTTTTCCTGCAGGATTTTACAATGACCTCTCGCACCTTAATAAGGCGCAAATACAGGTAATTGCCGATGGTAGCGACCCTAATACGGCAACAACATTAACAAGTTACCTATCGTCCATATTGCGCGATTACCAATCGCAGGAAATGGCTCAAAACAATATGCCTTACACTATCGTCCCTGAGGTGAAAATGCTTTACAACCCTGAGCTGCTCGGCGCACCAAATTTTGTGCCCGGTGTTATGGCATTGGTATTAATGTTGGTATGCGCTATGATGACGTCTATAAGTATCGTGAAAGAAAAAGAATTAGGCACGATGGAAATTTTATTGGTTTCACCGCTTAAGCCCTTCCTTGTTATTATCTCGAAAACAATTCCATATCTGCTTATATCATTAATGAACCTGGTGGTTATTTTATCGCTCAGCGTTTTTTTGCTACACCTGGAGATTAAGGGAAGCGTACTTTTGCTATTTGCAGAGAGTACATTGTTCATTATTTCATCCCTTGCTCTCGGCCTTTTAATATCGGTAAACGCCGAATCGCAAATGTCGGCCATGATGACATCCCAATTAAGTTTGATGATGCCCACAATGATTTTAACCGGGTTTATGTTTCCGATAGAAAATATGCCATGGGTGCTCAGGATGATTTCGAACATTGTACCATCTAAATATTACTATACCATTGTTAAGGCGGTTATGCTGAAGGGGCTGGGATTTTCGGCCATTTGGCAGGAGACGCTAATACTGGGTTTCATCACTTTTGTATTGGTAATGCTTAATCTCAGAAACTTTAAAACGCGTTTAGCATGAGGCCGCTTAGATTTTTATTGCAAAAGGAGTTCAGGCAAATCTTGCGTAGCAAGTCGCTGATATTTACCATCATTTTTGGGCCTATCATTCAGTTAATCATTTTGCCGTTGGCTGCCAACTACACAGTCAAGAATATAAACCTTGCAGTAGTTGATCACGACCATTCTACATATTCCAAAAAACTCGTTGAGAAAATCTATTCATCCGGTTATTTTTTACGCGCCGGTTACGGTGATTCATACAATGCTGCGGCCGACTTAATAGCGCATGATAAAGCCGATATCATCCTTGAAATTCCACAAAATTTTGAAGATAACCTGGTACGTGAAAACAAACAACAGGTTTACCTTGCGGTTAACGCCATTAACGGAACCAAGGCCGGTGTTGGAAGCGGTTACCTGGGCGCTATTATTGCCGATTTCAATAACGACGTACGACTGCAATGGATAACGCCGCAAAGATTTACCCAGGCACCCACCATTGATATAGTAAACGCTAATTGGTACAATCCCTATCTCAGCTATTTTATGTTTATGGTACCGGGCTTAATGGTTTCATTACTTACCGGTATCGGAGCATTCAGTGCTTCGCTGAATATTGTGAGGGAAAAAGAAATCGGCACTATCGAGCAAATCAACGTTACTCCCATTAAAAAATGGCAGTTCATCGTGGGCAAGCTTATCCCTTACTGGTTTATGGGCATGATTGTATTTACAGTTGGCCTGGCAGTATCAAGATTCATGTATGGTATCATTCCCGTTGGAAACGTGGGATTGCTCTATGGGTTTCTATCCGTCTATTTGCTCACACTTTTAGGAGTGGGGCTACTCATTTCCACTTTTGCCGAAACGCAGCAACAGGCTGTTTCAGTAGCCTTTTTCTTTGTAATCATCTTCAATTTTATTAGCGGCGTATTCACACCCATTGATAGTATGCCGGGATGGGGACAGGCATTAGCCTACATAAGTCCTATGAGTCACTTCGCTTCTGTAATGCGCATGGTTGTACTAAAGGGAAGTACCTTTCACGATATTCAATCTCACTTTATTGCCATTATTATACTGGGTGTTATATTCAATACCTGGGCGGTTATAAATTACCGAAAGACAACTTAAAGGCTGTCCGTTTTCCAATTCTTGCAAAGGCACTCCTCACGTAGCACGTAAATAAAGTGTAGATTTATTCGCAGCTATTTGAAACACAACCTCCGATGCGAAAAAACCTTTCACTGGCTTTTATTTTTTTGCTTATATCGTTCCTTCTAGCCGAAATTGGTTTTCGGGTTGCGGGCAAAGCGCCATTCCGGATGTTCAATTATTCTTTCAACACAACACCACTCAATTGCTATATACCCGATGTTTATTGTGGCAGCAAGTTAGGCCAGGGTGCATTTAAAGTTGTGATTAACCAGGGGCTTATTTATACAACTACACACGTAAAGACGGGAAATGTTGTTACCCGCAAAATTTACGATGGCGCGCCGGATTCTTCTTTACCAAGAATTGATTTTCATGGTTGCTCGTTTACTTATGGAATGGGTGTTAGCGATACCAATGTATATCCATACTTATTTGCCCGGAACCGGCCAGACTTAGTTGTGCGAAACTACGGTTGCCCGGGATACTCAACCCTTGAAGCGCTGCTGATATTAAAACAACAGAAAAGCGAAAACGACCTGCCTAAAATTGTAATTGTAAACTACCTTGATTTTCATGACGAGCGAAGTGCCGGTTCCTCTCAATGGCGCGAAGGGCAGCAGGTTGCGTTTTTAAAGGGTACCGCTAGCCATGTATCTAAAGAAATCCTTGAAACACTCGATTCGTGCAGTTTTCCATTTGCACAAGTGGTCAATAACGCGCTCGAAATTAGGTGGTATAACATCCACCGCTTGTATCATCAGTTTTGGGGAAGAGATAAATCAGCACTTATTTACGGTTTAGAAAAGGCCGTGAATAAACAGAAATACGACAGGCAACCTGAATTTGAAATTACCAAAGCGATACTGCTTGAGATTCAAAAGTTATGCAACGAAAATAAAATTGAGCTGGGCGTTACAACCATGTCGTCAAGCGATAAAACGCACGAATTGATAAACTTTCTATCGGTGCATCATATTAAAACCATTGACCTCGCAATTGACTTTGCTGACCCGCGGTATACCAATAAACCCTATGACGGACACCCAAGCCCATTGGCACATCATTTATTTGCAGATAAATTGGTAAGCGCTAAAATTGGCTCGCAATAACTTCTCAATTTTGGACCTATCGCATTAAAATTACAATATGGACTTCCTCTGCATTCTACAACCGCAACCTCAATATAAAGTACGAGAGAACTGGACTGACGCCACCAACAAAATCTTAGGCGACCATTGGAACTATCTGGTTAAACTACACGGCGAAGGCAAAATAAAATTTGCAAGCCGCACCAATTACGAAATCGATAACGATGCCAATCGTGGCCTCGCGGTTTACGTTGCCGATACCGAGCAACAAGCCCGTGATTTAATGATGAACGACCCTTGCATTGTAAATGGAATTATGACCGGTGAGCTACATCCATTATTGGTGTTTATGTTAGGCGATAAGATAGTGGAACGTTGAAGTTGACGCAATAAAAAAAGCGCGAAGAAAACTCTCCGCGCTTCGCCAAGGTGAAGTTCTTTAAACTATTTAGCAACCTGCGCTCTGATAATATTCAAAGCACCGCCGTGTTTAAACCATTCAATTTGTTGTTGATTGTAAGTATGTGCAACCTCAAAAGTTTCGCTCTTGCCATCTGCATGCTTTAGCTGAATCGTAAGGTTTTTGCCCGGTGCGAATGATGTTAATCCTAAAATATCAATCACATCATCTTCCTGTATTTTGTTGTAATCGTCTTTGTTTACAAAGGTCAGGCCCAGCATACCTTGCTTCTTCAGGTTGGTTTCGTGTATACGTGCGAAGGATTTTACCAGTATGGCGCGTACACCTAAAAAGCGCGGCTCCATAGCTGCATGTTCGCGGCTGCTACCTTCACCGTAATTCTCATCACCTACAACTATCGAACCAATGCCTGCAGCCTTGTATGCACGTTGCACAGCCGGCACTTCGCCATACTCACCGGTCAGTTGGTTTTTAACCGAGTTGGTTTTTTCATTGTAAAAATTCATTGCACCAATCAACATATTGTTCGAAATGTTATCCAGGTGTCCGCGGTATTTCAACCATGGGCCTGCCATAGATATATGGTCGGTAGTACATTTTCCTTTTGCTTTAATCAAAAGCTTAAGGCCTTTTAAATCACTTCCTTCCCATGCTGCAAAAGGTGCTAGCAACTGCAAACGTGTTGAAGTAGGGCTAACCTTTATTTCAACTTTACTTCCGTCTTCAGCCGGTGCCTGAAAGCCCGGGTCATCAACTGCAAATCCTTTTGTCGGAAATTCCAAACCGGTTGGTTCATCCAACTTCACCTTCTCTCCTTTCTCGTTAGTTAAAAAGTCAGTTATCGGGTTATAGGTTAAGCTACCGGCAATAGCAAAAGCAGTTACAATCTCAGGCGAAGCCACAAACGCATGTGTGTTTGGGTTGCCGTCGTTACGCTTTGCAAAGTTACGGTTGAAAGAAGTGATGATAGAATTTCTCTTATTCGGGTCGGAAGTATGACGAGCCCATTGGCCTATACAAGGCCCACAAGCGTTTGCCAAAACCACACCACCCATGTTTTCAAAAATACCCAGGTAACCATCGCGCTCAACGGTAAAACGCACCATTTCGCTGCCAGGTGTGACTGTAAATTCAGCCTTTGCTTTTAAGCCTTTATCAACTGCTTGCTTAGCCAACGAAGCCGAGCGCGTAATATCTTCATAACTAGAGTTAGTGCACGATCCAATCAAACCAACTTCCAACTCAGCAGGCCAGTTATTTTCTTTAACGGCGGCAGCAAATTTCGAAAGTGGCCATGCCAAATCCGGCGTAAAAGGGCCGTTAATATGTGGCTCTAATTCGCTCAGGTTAATTTCAATTACCTGGTCAAAGTATTTAGCAGGGTCAGCGTAAACTTCTTTATCTCCCTTTAAATGTTCAGCAACTGCATTGGCCAAATCAGCCACGTCAGCACGAGATGTTCCACTTAAATAAGCAGCCATCTTTTCATCATAACCAAATATCGAAGTAGTAGCTCCAATTTCAGCACCCATGTTGCAAATAGTGCCTTTACCGGTGCACGAAAGCGAATCAGCGCCTTCGCCAAAATATTCAACAATAGCACCGGTGCCGCCTTTTACAGTTAATATACCGGCAACTTTTAAAATCACATCCTTCGCCGAAGTCCAACCCGATAACTTACCGGTCAGCTTCACTCCTATCAGTTTGGGGAATTTCAACTCCCATGCAAGGCCCGCCATAACATCGCAGGCATCAGCACCACCAACACCAATAGCAACCATACCCAAACCACCGGCGTTAACCGTATGGCTATCGGTGCCAATCATCATTCCACCGGGGAAAGCGTAATTCTCTAAAACCACCTGGTGTATAATACCTGCACCCGGTTTCCAAAAACCAATACCATATTTATCGCTTACTGAACCTAAAAAGTCATACACCTCGCGGTTGGTAATATTCGCTTCTTTCAAATCTGCACCGGCGCCATTTTGCGCAACAATTAAGTGGTCGCAATGCACAGTTGAAGGCACAGCCACTTTTGGGCGGCCCGCTTGCATAAACTGCAACAAAGCCATTTGCGCAGTTGCATCTTGCATCGCTACACGGTCTGGTGCAAAATCAACGTACGATTTTCCGCGGCCAAAATTCTCCAGCTTCTGGTCAGTGTGAAGGTGCGCGTATAATATCTTTTCAGTAAGGGTTAAAGGTTTGTTCAGTAACGTTCTGGCTGCTGCAATTTTCGAAGGAAGCTCAGCATACAACTTCTTAATCATTTCAATATCAAATGCCATGTTGTGTGTTTTTTAGGTGTTACAATTGAGGTTCAAAAACTAAATTCTTCATTTGCGCCCCAAATGTAAAATCTTTTGGCTTATCCAAAAAACTATTTAGCGAAAATTCGCTAAATAGTTTGTATTGATATTGATAATCAGCAAAGTAGGAATTAAAACAGAAAATTAATGCACACCATAATTTGAATTTGGGGGTTGCCCAACTGCTTCTGCAGATTGGGCCGCGTTTTCCGCTACAAGTCCTCCTTCGCAAAGCCTCAGTCCGGGCTTTGCGCTACAACCGCTAACCCGAAGCACCCTCAAAAATTGTCTGAACCATGATTTTCGTGATTAACCTGATTTCCGTGATTCAGTACAATACAAAAACTTAGTTGGAATCCTTTATGGACCTGCCGTAATTACTATTCTATATTTAATGGCACCAGGATTAATTATTGCATCTACTGCAATTTGAACCGATTGTAGTTGAACATAATCAATCTCAGAGTCCGCAATTGGATAGGGAAAGGTAAAGGGCAAAGGTTCCTCATATTCCTTTCCGCCGTTTTCTGATACTAAATAAACAATTACAGCACCGCCATCTAATACGCTTTGCGTAATTTGAGGAACAGGTATATTAAAGTACCAACCATTGGTCTGTTGCTGCCATTGGTTGGCTTGAACTGTATAAATAACCGTAGTAACATTTAGGGGTCCAATGATTTCTGTTTTTTTGCAGGCAGGCAATAAAAATAAAACTAAGGCCAGAAAACCGAATAATTTTTTCACGTCGTTTGGGTTTATTCCAATAAATATAAAAAATAGATAACGAGGGGTTAATAGAGCGTTCTCCACTTGAGCGTAGCGTCTCCCTACACTCGTTTACTTCAACATACTCCCATCCTTTTTCGAGCGCACAAAAGGATAATACAACATTACATACCACCGGTCATCGGGGTCATCCTCAATGCCAAAGTTAGTAGGGTATTGCCGGGTAAGTTTTGCGGTGCCGAAAAGGATATCCCAAAAAAAGAACATGTTGCCAAAGTTGCCGTTATTGTTACTCACACCATCGGCATCTGTTTTTCCATGGTGGGCAAAATGCGTGGCCGGTGTCGAAATGGTATGCTCCAGTAACCACGCAATCGGACGCAGGTAGCGCCGGCTGTAAAAAAAGTTATCCCAACGCACCTCGCTGTGCGCACCAACTACAATAAAAAGCTTAACAACAAAATACAAAACATATGCCTCTCCCAAACCCATATACACCGCCAACGATGCTATCCAAATATTAGGCATCAGGGTATAATACAAAGCCGCATTTCTAAAAGCAGTGCCAAAACCCATATCGGGCGATGCATGGTGCGCCAGGTGCAAACGCCATAATGCAGGCGAGTTATGCGCCAACCGGTGCCACCAGTATTGCGGTAGGTCATCGGCTAAAATGAAAAACAAAAACTGCAAGCCAAACGCAACATGTATAAACCTGTTTTGCATTTCCGGCATCAGCTTACCAGCTATAAACCCAACCAGCAACATAATGCCCGGTTGTATCAGGATGGATAATTGCGAGAAACTGACTAGCTCCATAATATAATCATTCCTGCTCCGCTTCGAGCGGCTATAAGCACCCACAATGGCCTCACCAATTCCAAACAAAAACAATATAAAGGCCACACCCTTTATGTCAAAATGATTAATACCGAATACCTGGTTCATATAGATAAAGATATGCTTTGTTTTTTGTAATTAGTATCCCTCTGCCTGTGTTTATGCGCACCACGTTTCTTTTTAAATGTTATAAACGTTCAGTTTATTCTATCCCCGGTTCCAAAATCAACATATTTGCGCCGGTACCAACTATGCAAATTACCGGAAAACTAAGCAACACCTTCAGGGCATTTAAAAACCGTAATTACGCGCTTTTCTTTAGCGGGCAATCGGTTTCGATGATTGGCACATGGATGCAACGCACCGGTGTAAGTTGGTTAGTTTACAGCATTACGCACTCGCCGTTTATGTTGGGGGTAACCATCTTTGCTTCGCAGTTTCCTTCTTTTTTATTTTCCTTATTCGGCGGAATTTTAGCTGATAGGTACGACCGGTATAAAATATTGCTCTTTACCCAAACAGCATCTATGCTACAGGCAATATTACTGGCCGTATTAACACTTACCAATCATTACGCCATTTGGCAAATACTGGTGCTAAGCGCTGTGCTTGGCGTTATCAATGCGTTTGATGTACCCGCCCGCCAACCACTGGTACACGAGCTGGTTAGCGATAAAGCCGACCTGCCAAACGCTCTTGCCCTCAACTCATCAATGGTAAATGTTGCGCGCTTAGTTGGTCCCGCTTTGTCGGGCATTGTGTTGGGAAAATTTGGCGCAGGCATTTGCTTTTTAATAAATGCCGCAAGCTTTTTAGCGGTGCTTATTTCGTTGCTGTTAATGAAGCTGCCCAAACGCATCCCGGTTCTGGTAAAAAAGAAAATAACATCCGAGTTAGCCGAAGGCTTCCATTATGTAAAAAACACACCGGCGCTTAGCGTAACACTGCTTTTACTTTCGGCAGTATGCTTGCTCATACTTCCTTACGATACCCTGTTACCGGTATTTGCCAAAGTAATTTTTAAAGGCGATGCCACCACCTTTGGTTATATTTTTAGCTTTATAGGTTTAGGGGCAATTTGCGGTACCTTATTTCTCGCCTCATTAAAACCCGGAACCGACCTTAAAGCCGTTTTACTTACAAGCACCGTTATACTGGGCATTAGCCTGATGCTTTTTTCTCATACCAGCTATTTTCCGTTGGCTATGGTGTTTGCTGTGTTTTCGGGTTTTGGAGCGATGGCGCAAAACACGATTTGCATAACCATCATACAGCTTAACGCCGATGCAAAAATGCGCGGCCGCGTCATGGGCTATGTAGCCCTTGCCTATTTTGGTATGTTGCCTTTAGGCAGCTTATTGGTTGGCTGGTTATCGCAGCAAATTGGCTCGCAAAATACATTGTTAGGCCAGGGTGTAATTGCGCTGGTTATTGCTGGCGTTTTTGCCCACTTTTTACGAAAAGACAAACTGAATAAAGAAGAAATAAAAGGATTTAGCGAAGCCGAAGACAGCGTTTTGGAAAAACTATAATAGTGGTTTAATGCAGGTTCGTCAAATGGCGTAATTAAAAAGTCCTTACCGCCCGCACCCTACCCGATGGCCACGCTTTATAACCGCTATCGAAATAACCGCTTGAGAAATCTATAAGCCATGCCTGTTCGGCAGTATCCTCAGTAGAACTCCAATAATAGGCATTCGAAAACCCGCCTATGGCTGCCTGGTTAATATAAAGCTTATTCAGCTCATCTAAACTGGGTAAATACCATCCTCCCGAATCACCAAGTGCCACAGTTACACAAATATTGGCAGCGTAATTTCCGGTGTGTTGCGAGGCAATTATGCGTGCAGTATTTAATTTTCCGGTTCCCAGTGCAGTGTCCTTTGCATCGGTGTTAGTATAATTTCCGCTGCACCATACTATACCTGGGCTTTGGTCGTACGGGGCGGCTATTAAACCATGCGGCATGCTGTCAACATAACCGGGGTCGCCGGGTTGTAAAATATAGGCAATAGTACCTTCCAGGTATTGTTTACCAATGTATAAGCCCGTTTTAGGGATTTCCTTTTTACAGCCAATAAGTATTACGGAGGCGCCTATTATCATCAACAAGGCCACTTTAATGCTATATTTCATACTATAAAAGTTCTTACAAAGCTCAGCGGAAAGAGAGGAACTTGAACCTTCTCGTAGGATGTAGTATTGACGCGGGTTTCAGCGTGTTCTTCATTGGAGGTGTACGAATAGGTGTCAGCTTTAATCATTTTACCCTCTCAAAATCTCCAGTTTTAATGTTTATAAAATTAAGTTATGCGAATATACTATTTGCTTATCAATACGGGAAGGAATGGAGGAAGATATTTTTCAACCTTCCTCCTGAGCCTCCCACTCACCGGAAGTATCCCTTGCATAGTTGCACTTCTGCATTGCTCTGCTCTGTTTCCCTCCGGTAATCTTGAATAAGCGCGGCCTGTATTACGCTGCCGTTTATTGTAAAAACTTCCGCTCTTTTATGCCTTTCAAACTTGAGCCCTGTTGAGTGTGGGCTGCACTCAATTAATGAACCAGAACTCTTCATTTGTAGCCAGTGCGTTGTTCAGGCTATTAATGAACTGGCCCGCGTTAAGGCCTCTTGATAAATATTTATCAATGTATGAATTTCTGTTAGCGCCCGTAAAAAGATTATAAAGCCTCCACAGGTTAATCGTACCATCGCTATTTCGGCAGAACGACCGGTTAGAATAATAATCGTTGGCTATGGTGTTGATGTGGCAATCTAAAAACTGGAAGTTGGGCAGTGCTTTCTTCTCTGCTGTGGGCAGGTAGTTGTATAAGCGGGTCTTACCAATTAACTGCGCGAATTGGTGCTCGGTAATGGAGCGTTCAGTAAATTCCTCCATGCGTACGAGCGTACTCATGGCATCGTAGTTTGAAATTAACTGGTGTATTTGACCGGTGAGTGCCTCTACGCTGGTAACTTTAATTTCCTCTTTAAGCCCATCAGTCCACAAGCATAAATTCAGGCATACTTTATTTTGAAAGCCGATGAAAACGTGAAAGGTTTCGGCACTACCTTTTTTGTTGAACAAATTGTCTTCGTTGTAAGCCTTTACCCCGCCAATAACCAGCGAAAGTTTGTTGCCCATAATATCCCTGCTTATCTCGGGTATTTCAAAAAGAAACGCCATACGCTCGTAGTAAACTGTCCGCTCATGGTCAAGCAAATCATTGGCTGCTTTGTTGCGGGCTTCGGGAGTACGGCCTTTAATCGGATGGCTAACGCGGATCACCGGCTCCAATAACTTAACTCCGTTAAAATACTGTTTTGCCGTATCGCAGGTGGCCTGAATGAAATCAATGTGCGATATGGTGGTTTCATTATCCTTTGAGAATACCGGGATAATGTTCTTCTGCTCGATTTCCAGTAAGGAGATCGCCAGTGTATTTGCCTCAATAAATGCGCTGGAAGATGAAGAACGTAGTATTGTTGCCGATTCTTCTTCGGTGCGCTGGTTGTTGGCTGCTAATGCTTGCATTTTTAAGTGGGTTTATGGTTATGAAAATGATTGACTTGGGAATGATGGCCGGCCTGCTTTGCAAACTTTGCAAGGTTTGCAATCGCTGTGATTATGATTCAATAACGCTATAATATTATATTGGACTGCCCTGTTTTTCGGGTTTAGATTTAGGCCGTTTTTGGCACCTTCGGGACAGGTACTGATTCAGATGTAAACGAAAAAGCGAAGCAAGCCACGTTTTTGGAATGCTTCGCCTGGAATGCCGCAATACCTGCCAATTTCTTCAACAGCTTTTGATTAACGAGGATAACCTGTTCAGAAAATGGGAAAGAATCTTGTAAAACTCGTGGTGTTTATCACCGTAAAAGCAGCCAGTATGTATTTAGTCTGAGGGTCTACTGGCTGCTGAAACCTCTCAAATCATAGCCTTAACGGCAAACTATGCGCTTACTTCAACTGCTGGCGGCGTTTGTAGCTTCGCCTGGCCGACCAGATCATCTATAGCTACCAGGCATTTTATGTACTGCCGGTGTATAATGGCCATCTTCGTTCTGTTGCTGCCGTGTTGGCTAATGATGCTTTCTACAGTGGCAATAAACGCGATCTCCTTCTGTTGAATCAGTATTTCAAGCTGTTCCATAATTTATGTTTTTGGGTTATTGAATACGTGGGTTACCGCCTACCAACTCAGCGGCGTCAATGCAGAGGATCTCTATCTTGAAAAATTGAGGTTTCAATTTGATAAGGATGCAAAGTCTGCAAAGGTTGCAAAGGCCTTAATTCGCGCTCCGCTTTTTGGGGTCGAGTTGTGGGCCGAAAATCCTTCGGGTACGGTTATTAAGCATTCAACACTATAGCAGGTCATTAATAAGGCTTGCATTTAAAGGCTGGCTGCTGGTGGTTAAAAATGTATTTGGTAAAATGCTGGGGGGAATGCACCCCAAACCTACGATGGAGTGGGGGTCATTTGTGAGCGAGTACCTGTTAGTAGATAAATGGGGTAAATTGGAATTATAGAATAACAGGGTTACTGAAATTGTTTAGTTTTGGGATATTGTTAATCCAAAACCAATTCGCATAATAAAGAGACCATAACATATTACCTTATACGATACTTTTTTCATCTGAAATCTCGAAACTTTCTAACCAAAGCAAAAAGTATAGTCGGGTTCACGCTCAGCGTGGGACCTTCTATATTTTGCTTTGTGGGCTTTCGAGAGCCTCAGATGGTGAGTATAGGCAGTGTTCCACGCCTTTTTATTTCTACGAGCCAATACTGTTATGAATACTAAACGATGGGTTGCCTACATAGCATTGGCCGTAATTGTCTTCAAAGGTTAATAAAATCAGCAATGAAAAAAATATACCGGCTAATTCTATTACTCATTTTTTGCTGTGGCATGTTTTGTTGCAATGCACAAACCATAGTCAAAATGGAGCAGTCTGGCGGGGTTTATAAAATACCGTGCAAGGTAAACGGGCTTAGCCTGAAATTCATTTTTGATACTGGCGCAAGTGATATTTCCATTTCGCTTACGGAAGCTCTTTTTATGTTAAAAAACGATTATCTAAGTAAAAATGATTTTATCGGAACAGAATATTACCGTATCGCAAATGGTGATATTCAAGAAGGAACCAAGATAAATTTGAGAGTTATAGAAGTGGGCGGACAAAAGATTTATAATGTGCAGGCATCAATAACTCATACAACGGATGCACCAATACTTTTCGGACAGAGTGCTTTGCAACGCTTTGGAAAATTCTCACTCGATTATTCAACAAATACTTTGCTTTTAGGTGATAAGAATAGTGGAGTAAAAGCATCCTCAAAAATATGCAAGGACATAGATGGAAATACTTATAAAACTGTGATAATTGGCTCTCAGGTATGGATGAAAGAAAATTTAAAAGTTAGCCATTACCGGAATGGAGACACTATAAAGGAGGCAAAGAGCACAGAAGAGTGGATTAATTGGGGCGAAGCGGGTACTGATTGTTGGGGATTTCATGATTATAAATTGGTTAACGGAAATACTTACGGTAAACTGTATAACTGGTATGCTGCCACGGATCCCCGCGATTTATGCCCTACGGGTTGGCATGTGCCAAGTGATGCTGAGTGGCATATACTTGCCTTGTCGCTTGATTCACAAGCGACTTGGGGCAATCCTGATCGATTTGAACGTATTGAGAGTGAAGTTGCAGGGGGCAAAATGAAGGCTATTACATTTTGGGAATCCCCAAATACCGGGGCAACTAATTCATCCGGTTTTACAGCGCTGCCCGCTGGTGAAAGCTACAACCCCGCCTACTACATTGACGTCCTTGGGTACAATGGGTTTTTTTGGTCGTCTACGCCGAACGAAAGTAATAGTGCTTGGATCCGCTTCTTGTATTATGATAGTTCGGTTTTGGGTAGGTCTGACAACCACCGCAAAAGCAATCTATTTTCAGTGCGTTGCGTTGAGGATTGATTTATTTGGTTAGTTCGGGTTAACTTATTCGCGTAAATTTTCATGCATCTACCCCATGAATAGCAAATAGGGCTTTCATTAAAGTTAGTGCTCTCACTGTTTTTAGTGACCTGGGAAAAGGATTTGGAAATCTCAGAAAAATTACGTAGCTTCAGTAGATAATTCAGGGTTCTCTGAATATAGGCTTCATGCCTTTATAATCGCCACCGGCGATTAAATTCTTAAATCAAATTTTATGACAAATAAAGCACCACAGCCTAATGATGTACGCATGGCTATAAAAGAGAGCGTTACTGAACTGAATAAGTTATTAAAGATTGCCGATAGTAAAGGCCTGACCATCGTAATAAAGCCGGACAATAGCACCAGTAGACGCATATCTGCAACTAAATCCGTAATGGTTATCACTTACCCCGAAATAGTAAACTAAAGCATTATGCAAAACATTCCAATAAAAAGGGAGGCAGTACTCGCCATCTTTGGAAACAACTTCGGTAAAAAGTTGCTTAACTGGTTAAACCCGTGCAATCCATCATTTTGTGAAGCTGTGAATGCCTGTAATGCTTCACAACCTTTCAATATTGGAATAGATATTGAGTGTGCTGGCAAAGGTGAACTGGCTATTACATTCAGTACAACATACAATATCAATATTGCTGGCTTTACATCGCTACAATATTTTCAATCATCCATTGACCCTACCATTTCACCAATAATTTTGACAAGTAAATTTGCTTCGGAAGTAATATTTAATATTACTGCTGGAACAACTTATACCTCTACTTTTGTGGCCAATGGTGGTAACCCAGGAACTCAATATATTATAGCTACTGATAATCACAGTAACTATAGTAATGTTGTTACTTTGGTAGTGCCTTCGTGCTAATTATTCTTTACCAGCTATAATTTTTGTTGCAGCGTTGCATTTGTTGCAGCACAATACGATGCAATAAGCAACTGAACGTAGGATTATTCCTTAATCGTAATAACATTTATTATTAATATCTCCGAACCGCCCGAACATTATACAGAGAAGGGCCGGACTTGCCGGAACTATTGACTGTGTTACCATAGTTGAACAACGAATACCACGCATTTTGGCTGTCAGCCTCTGTTGAGCTCCAATAGTATGCAAGTTGAAAACCGCTTGTACCTCCCAAAACCTTATCAACTATCATAAAAGCATTCCAGCACTGTTGTAATTCCCAAATTGCCGGTAGGTACCAATCTGTATAACCTCCACTAGCATAATTATGGCAAAGAAAAGCTGCGCCGGAAGTTGCACCGCTTTGGCCTAAAATGGCAGTTGTATTTTGTGCGCCATCAAATTGGCTTTTAGCACTAGCACCTATTTGCGTTGCCGATACGTTACTCCAAATAGAAGATGTGCTTATATCATTTAAAGAGGCTATTAGGCCATGCTCTACAGTACTATCTTTCCATACAGCTACTACAATACCACCCCCATAAAGTTGACCGATGTAATGGACGAAAACCGCTGAATCAGTAGCTCCACTGCTAGCAGCGTACAAAGCATAAGGAACACTTAAAAGTTCTGTGGTACCCATGTCTGTAAAATTATTTCCGCCAGTCTGGTCAAATCCTACTTGCATGTATTTATTGCCAGTTGTCCAATTAATAGCTGACAAACTCGTACCCACCTGCACTTGTCCTAAACCAACAGCAATGGCAAACAAGCCAAATTGGTTTGTTGTTGTTGTATCAATCTCCTGGTAAACAATTGCAGCAGTCGGTGAACCGTCCCGGATGCTGATTTCAACGGAAATAAACTGATTCACTACTGCATTACCGCTTGCATTTCGTGCTATGGCCTGGTAATTGAAGGCTTGTGGTAATTGTGCGTTAAGTATTAATGGAATTAAAAAGCAAAAAATTAAAAAGGGGTTATATGTTTTTCTCATGTTCTGAGATTTATTTGGTCAAAGCTAAAATTTTCCCGTTAATCCTATTCAGTATATGCGTGAATCTGAATTGAGAACCATTGGATGTTCTCGGTTAGAATTTACGTTTGACCTGAGTTCTCTTTTATCCAATAAAAAAAGGACAGGTTGTCGGCCTGTACTCTTGTTTTTTGTATGACATGATCTTCCTCGGGCAAGGACGGAAACCATTTGAGGTGTAGGGATCGCTGGTAAAAGGCGTGGTTGTTATGCAGCTTGTATGTAAGCATCCGGTAAAGTGCATCCGGTCAATACGCACTTAGGAAAGGATGCGCTTGACTTTAATAGCCGTATTCCGGGAAACGTCATGTAATTTCTGGCACTGGCTAAGTGATAACCCCTTTCTCAAGTCGGCAGCAA
>CAIOTH010000094.1 GCA_903861145.1 uncultured Bacteroidota bacterium
CCCGCTCGATATCGATGCCATTATCAGCTCAGTTAAAAAGACCAACCGCCTTATTATATTAGATGAAAGCTGGCCTTTCAGCTCCATCGCCTCCGAAATCACCTTCCAGGTGCAGCGCTACGGGTTCGATTATTTAGATGCCCCCATCCGCCGCGTTTGCTCTACCGATACCTCCATGCACTACGCCCCTAATTTAGTTGAGGCATATCTACCAACCGTAGCCAAAATTATTGAAGCTGCAAAGGAGGTCAGTTACAAAGGATAATCTCCTTTATAATCACTCTTTTCTCTTCACACCACAAACATAAAGTCTATTTTTACCCGGAGATGTGTAGTAGTTCTTGACGTCAACGAAAGCGATGGAGCAGCCATGATTTGCCACCGTTTTTTTTATCCTTTCAATGGTTGCAGCGTCTAAATCAGTAACATTTTTTCCTGACCCATCTACAAACCATTCCCCTCCACAAATTTCAAGAGTATCATTCCATTTTAGCTTATGAAGTTCCATTACTATTACATCTCCCCATTTAGTAGAATCTAAATTTCCTTGGGGTATCTGTGCAGCAGTGCATTTATTTAAAAAAAGAAGCAATATGAAGATTCCTGTGATTTTCATATTATGAAATTGCTATTAAGAAAGATTTTAGCTCACTCCTTTATATTTTTGTGCGCTTTTCGGTAAATAAAAAATGCATTAATCATAATCATCATAAAAAATCAGCGTCCTATTGCCTTTGCAATTCATATTTCTCCGGTTCAAACTTCTTAGTCCTTTTCATAAACGTAAAAGTAAAGCCCGGCCACAGTGTAACGTTCTTACCGCTTTTAGTTTGATACCAACTCACGCAACCACCGCTCTGCCACACTGTTCTGCTTAGCTTATCCTGTATATCATCATTGTAGGCGCTCTCCACTTCCTTCTTCACATCCACAAACTTCAGGCCCTCGCTCTTCATCAGTTTCATAGCCTCCATAATATAGTGCACCTGCGCCTCAATCATCAAAATCATCGAGCTATGCCCAAGGCCTATATTAGGCCCCACCACCATAAAAAAATTCGGAAAGCCCGCTACACTCGTACCTAAATAAGCTTCTGCTCCATCACGCCACGCATCATTCAGCTTCAATCCGTTTTTACCCTGCAAGTCAAACATCACAACACCATCCGCAGCCTGAAAGCCCGTGGCAAAAATGATGGCGTCAAAATCATGCTGCACACCATCTTTGGTTTTTATACCGCTGGCATTCATTGTATCAATATGCTCGGTAATCAAATGCACATTATTTCTTAACAGCGCGGGGTAATAATCATTGCTAATTAAAACCCGCTTACAGCCCATAATGTAATTAGGTGTCAACTTCTTCCGCAAAGTTTCATCGGGCACACTCCTCTTTAAATAAAACGAAGCCAGTTTACTTGCCAACTTCAATATGCCTGGCCTGCGTGTAAAACCCAAAGCCATCATCTCGTGCACCCAATACAAACGCCACCGGTAAAAACTGCGCATAAAAGGCAACCGGTTATATACTCCTCGTCTAAACCCCGATATCTCTGCATCCGGTTTAGGCATTATCCACGGCGGCGTGCGCTGAAACAATTGTAGCTCCTTAACCACCGGTGCAATGGCGGGCACAATTTGTATAGCACTGGCACCGGTACCAATTACACCTACCGTTTTATTAGCTAGCTCATAACTTTTATCCCACCGAGCACTGTGAAACTTTTCTCCCTTAAAATCACCAATGCCCTTAATATCCGGCAAGGCCGGCTGGCTCAAACCACCCGCGCACGAAATAACCGACTTCGCACTATACACCTTTCCATTACTATCAGTAACCGTCCACAAACCCGTAGCCTCATCAAACACAGCCTTGGCAACACTGGTGTTAAGTTGTATGTATTTGTTGATGTCATACTTCTCAGCACAGTTATCCAAATACTTCAAAATCTCCCCCTGCCGACTAAACACCTTACTCCAATTCGCATTCGGCTCAAACGAGTACGAGTATAAATGCGACTCCACATCGCAAGCCGCACCGGGGTAAGCATTATCGTACCAGGTACCACCCAAATGTCCGTTACGCTCAAGTATTATAAAGTTGCTAAATCCGGCTTTCTTTAGCTGTATGGCTACGCAAATACCCGCAAAGCCCGCACCTATTATAAGCTGCTCGTAACTGTTATTGTTCATAAGGCGAATATAGATTTATTGCCTAAACGATTTATCGTAGTGGGGCGATGGTTCACAAATACTTACTCTCATCCTTCATCACCCTTAAATAATTAGTGCGGCTTTTCTTCTCCCGCTTAATCGCAGCTTTTAAAGTGGCTATAATACTTTCCACCAGCTTCTCACTATTCTTCCCCGCATGCGTAGCCATAATAATCAAACCATCGCGGGTAAAGTCTTCCAAATCGCGCTCGGTGCGTTTTATTTCCTTTTCAATTTGCGCAAACTCCTTTTTAGCATCATTGTAAAGTATCAATGCCATTTCTTTGCGCAGCGGCGTAAACTCCCTGGTAAACTCCTCTTCAGTAATTATCCCCGACCGCAAATCCTTATGCAGGTTCTCCAGGTCCTCATCAATTTCGTTCAGGCGCTTTTCTCCTTTCATGGCTGTTGCTTCATGCACTTTTTTGTTATGATGCCGAAACCAAAGGCAATTTACCATAAAGCGTACAAAGAAAATACAGCAGCCCCGGCCACCTGCATCCCCTCTCTATCGCTTGCGATGGAGAGGGTGACGAGCGAATCGATGTCGGGTGAGGCCCGGCTGTTCGGCATTTTGACTTCGCACATTAACCCTTAATTTCGCGTCTGATGCTCACAATCAATTTTAACCCATTTCCGGATTTAATGTCAGACCGGTTATTACTCCGCCGGGTAACCGCTAATGATGTCGAGGGCATGATAGCCCTACGCGGCAATCCCGAAAACTTGAAATACCTGCCACGCCCCTTGATTACAACGCAAGAGCAAGCGCTGGAATTTATGAACCGGACTGACACTATGATTGACAACAACCATGGCATCAATTGGGCCATTACCCTAAAAGGAAATCCGCAATTTATTGGCACCGCCGGCATTTACGCTATACAGCCCGAACACCACCGCGCCGATATAGGCTACATGCTTTTACCCGAATACCGGTGCAAAGGCATAGTTACCGAAGCCATAGGCCTAATGTTAAACTACGGCTTTAACCAATTGCAACTGCATTCTATCGGCGCCGTTATTGATCCGGCCAACGCCGCCTCCGAACGCGTTCTTCAAAAAAACGGCTTTGTAAAAGAAGCCCACTTCATTGAGAACGAATATTACAATGGCGTTTATTACGACAGTGTAATCTATTCTCTTCTTAAAAGAAATTACGGGAAGTAGAATCCAAAGGCCCTCTACCACAAAGAAAAATCATTATTGGCAACTCTCGCATTCTTCCGCATTTCCACTCCGTGCCTCCGTGCGCCACTATATTCCACCCTCGTTTGCCGAATTATCGATTTCGCAACGCACACACCCTTCCAAAAGTGTTAATAAGCCGTGGAAAACCTGTTGATAACGCAACATCTTATCCACTCCAAACGTTTATTTAATATTAATTACCACTTTTTCCCACAGCCAAAAAGCCCGTTATTACTACATTTTAGGCTAAAACTTGGTTGTTGAAAAATAAATTGTATACTTTAGTGGTATACTGTGGTAATAAGTGGGATTTCAATTTACATTTGTGACAATTAACAACGACTAAAAAATCATGGCTTTCCGCGGACAATACGATTGCACAATGGACGACAAAGGGCGCATTAAAATGCCTTCTGCGTTGCGTAAGCAATTTGCCACCGAGGATGGAAACAAATTCATGATTGCCAAAGACATTGAAGATTGCCTGGTGGTATACCCCATGAAAACCTGGGAGAAACAAGAGGCCACGCTGCAAAAGCTAAACCCCTTTAACACAGCCCACCAAAAATTCATCAACGCCATTACAGTTGGCTTAACCGAAGTTGAAATGGATAGTGCCGATAGGTTCCTGGTATCGCGGAGCCTTACAAAATATTTGGGCACCGGTAAGGATATTGTAATGAAAGGCAAGTTCGACCGTATTCAGGTTTGGGAAGCCGGTAAATACGAGCAGTACACGCAAGGCAATATTTCTAACATTCAGGGGCTTGCAGATGAAGCTGCTGCATATCTCGATACGCTGAATGAAGAAAAAGGAAAATGAAAACGGGCCTGCTAAACAGGCACAGGGAGAATATCACACGTCCGTTCTTTTACATGAATGTATTGAAGGTTTAGCCATAAAGCCAGATGGGGTTTATGTCGACGTTACTTTCGGTGGTGGCGGCCATTCGGCAGCCATATTGCAAAAGCTGGGCAAAAAAGGAAAACTTTTTGCCTTCGACCAGGACGCGGATGCCTTAAACAACGCACCGGCCGATGAACGCTTTACACTGATACACGCCAACTTCAGAAACCTGAAAAGGTTTTTGCGCGTGCACAATGTGCCCGGTGTAGATGGCATACTGGCCGACCTTGGTGTTAGCAGCTGGCAGTTTGATACCGCCGAACGCGGTTTCAGTTACCGGTTTGATGGCCCGTTGGATATGCGGATGAACCGGTTGACCGAAAAAACTGCAGCAACCGTGCTAAACACCTACAGCGCCGACGACCTGCAGAAAATGTTTGGCGAATACGGCGAAGTAAGGAACGCAAAAACACTGGCCAACGCCATTGTGGATTTAAGAAGCAGTCAGCCGATTGAAACCATTGCCGACCTGAAAAGTATAGCAGAGCAAAACCGGATGGGTGAAGCACACAAGTACTTAGCCCAGGTTTTTCAGGCAATAAGGATTGAAGTGAACGATGAGCTGGGGGCCTTAAAGGATTTTTTGCAGCAAAGTGTTGAGGTTTTGAATCCGAGCGGGCGATTGGTGGTTTTAACCTTCCACAGTTTAGAAGACCGGTTAGTGAAGAACCTAATTAAGAATGGAAATTTTGAAGATGAACCAGCCAAGGATTTTTTCGGTCATTTCAAATTGAACTTAAAGGCAGTAAACAAAAAGCCAATAACGGCAACAAACGAAGAACTAAAGCAAAACTCAAGGTCGCGTAGTGCAAAATTGAGAGTAGCAGAAAAGATAAAGGATTAGGAAAAGTAAAAACAAAAAGCAGTGGCAGACGAAATTGAATTAGGAACGCAAAGCACAGAGGAACAAAAAGCCAACCCACAGGTTGAGCCTACGGTTGCCCCTAAGCAGCGCGGCCTTGCGTCACTGCTCGGCAAGCTTGATTCGGTTAGCGAAACAGGTTTGAAAAAAGTTTTGTTCAACATGCCGTTTGTGCTTTTCCTGGTAATGCTGGCTGCCTTACATATTGCAAGCAATCACATGGCCGAAAATTATGCACGCCGCATTACCAAAACCGAAAAAGAAGTAAAGCTTTTACGCTGGCAATATATGAACACCGCATCGGGCCTTATGCTTAGAAGTAAGCAAAGCCGCGTTGCAAAAATGGTTGACACACTCGGGGTTAAAGAACTAAGAATTCCACCCTTCAAAATTGAAGTAAAACAGGATTAACACAATGCTTATAAAGATGGTGCCTTACTATCCGGGTAATATGCGACAAACGCACCGGGTAACCCACCACCTTAATGTAGCATCAAACATATCTTATGTACTTACCCAACCCCGGTTGGCAAAGGCAAAAAGATAAGCACTATGGCAGGTAATAAAAAGAAAGAAATTCTCTTACGGGCTAATTTAGGTTTTCTGTTCATCTGTTTGTTGGGCATGTCCATCATCGGCCGTGCATTCTACATTCAGACCGTTCAGGGCCCTTACTACCGCAGCCTTGCCGATAGCCTTACCATTTTCCCTAAAAAAATAATGGCCGAAAGAGGCAACATCTATTCCGAAGATGGCCGCTTACTGGCAACTACTCTCCCATCGTTCGACATCCGCGTTGATTTTAAAGGAACTACGCCATACTCAGATAACGTGGTGCCCGAGCAATTTAACCGCGGTGTTGATTCATTGGCTTTGTTGCTCTCGCAAATGTTTCACGATAAAACGCAACAGCAATACCGCAACGAGTTAGTGCGCGAAGAAAACAATCAAACCCGTTACTACTTGCTGAAGAGGGGCGTAAACCTCGAACAGATGTTAGCCATGAAACACTGGCCACTCTTCCGCGAAAGCCACGACCACTTCCGCATTGGCATGGTGGCCGTTGAAAACGATAAACGCCTAATGCCCTTTGATGGCCTTGCTCAACGCACAATCGGCTTCACTAACACTGACGGAAAACGCGTTGGCCTCGAAGGTCAATACGACGATGAACTACGCGGCACACAAGGCCAGGTAATGGTGCAAAAAATCGCCGGTGGCGTAACCATTCCTATCGATTCGAAAGAAGAAATAGCATCGCAACCCGGCAAAGATGTTTACACCACCATCGATGTTGACTTACAGGACGTAGCCGAAGATGCCTTGCTACACGCCCTTCAACTGCACCAGGCCGAACACGGTTGCGTTGTTTTAATGGAAGTTAAAACCGGCAAAATAAAAGCCATTGCAAACCTTGGTTTAACCAAAGATTCAGCCTACGCCGAAACCTTCAACTATGCAGTGGGTGAAGCAACTGAACCCGGCTCAACTTTCAAATTAGCAACTGCTGCATCTGTTATGGAAGACGGACTTGCCAATAACAACACGCTTATCGAAGTAGGTGATGGCGTTGCAAAATTCTATAACCTGACCGTTAAAGACCACGAAGCGCCCGAAACCCCCCAACTAACGCTTAAGCGCGCAATCGAAGTTTCATCCAACGTGGCCATGGCCAACCTGGCTTACAAACACTACGCCTCGGCACCCGAAAAGTTTTACAAAAACCTTGAGGCATTCGGATTCACCAAGCCAATCGACATCGAACTACCCGGTGCCGGCACACCGGTTCTGGCCGAGCCTAAAAAGTGGAGTGGTGTTTCAGCAGCATTCATAGCACACGGTTACGAAGTGCAGGTAACACCATTGCATACACTTATGTTCTACAATGCCATCGCCAATGGAGGAAAACTGGTAAAGCCTTACATCGTTCAAAAAGTAAAGGAGTATAACACCACTGTTGATTCGACCTCCACAACCGTACTAAACGAAAAAATGTGCAGCCCACAAACCGTTAAGCAGCTGCGCGAAATTTTAGATGGTGTAGTTCAAAACGGTACCGCCATGAACCTTAAAACCGAATACCTGCACGTAGCCGGCAAAACCGGAACAGCAGTTATCGCACAGGGTAATCATGGTTATAAGAAAAGAGTTTACCAGGCTTCATTCTGCGGCTACTTCCCATCTAAGGACCCTCAGTATTCAATGATCGTAGTTATCAATTCACCAAGTGTAAATGGATATTATGGCAACGTAGTAGCCGGTTCAATTTTTAAAGAAGTAGCCGATAAGGTTTACTCGCTTACCCTCAACATGCACCCGGCCATCAACAAACAATTGCAGGCCGAAAACAACATTCCGGTCATTCATTGCGCTGACACCAAAGATTTGAAAGGCATTTACAAATTTTTCGGCATCAACACCAACGATTTAAGCACCGAATGGGCCAACACAAACCCAACCGGCAAAAGCATAAGCCTGGTAAGTCTTGAAGTTGATAACGGGGTAGTGCCTAATGTAACCGGTATGAGTATGAAAGACGCCGTTTACATGCTCGAATCGATGGGCATGAAGGTGAACATTATTGGTAAAGGCCAGGTAGTACGCCAATCCGTACCCCCCGGCGACAAATTGAATAAAGGAGAACAAATAATAATTGTATTGACCTCGTAGGGACGGCCCCACGTGGCTGCCCTGGGAATTTGAATACGATCGAAGGAATGAGAATTTAAAAAAACAAAACCACACCCTGACCGTGGCAGTATTGAAGGACATATTATATGGTGTATCGCTTAAGCAAGTGCTTGGCTCAACTGATGTTGAGATCAATCAATTGCAGCTTGACTCGCGTAAAGTGAGCACCGGTGATTGCTTTATTGCCATCAAAGGAACCAATCAGGACGGCCATCAATACATTGCTCAATGCATTGAAAAGGGAGCTGTAGCTATCGTGTGTGAAGAACTACCAGAAACCATGGTAGACGGAGTAACCTATATAAAAGTTCAGCAAGCCGCTAAAGCAGTCGGCATCATGGCCTGCAATTTCTACGGCAATCCCTCCGAAAAAATGAAAGTGGTTGGCGTAACAGGCACTAACGGAAAAACTTCGGTTGTTACACTGCTGTTCCGCTTATTAAGAAAGATGGGCGCTAACACCGGCCTGCTTTCAACCGTACAAAACCAGATTAATGAAGAAGTAATTCCTTCTACACATACTACTCCAGACCCAATCAGCCTTAACCGACTAATGAAGCAAATGGTAGAGGCCGGTTGCGAGTACTGCTTTATGGAGGTAAGCTCACACGCGGTTGATCAGCATCGTATTGAAGGCCTCAAATTCACCGGTGCCGTTTTCACCAACCTTACACACGACCATCTCGATTACCATAAAACCTTCGAAAATTATTTGAAGGCTAAGAAGAGGTTCTTTGATGAGTTGCCTGCAACAGCCTTTGCATTGGTAAATGTAGATGACCGTAATGGCAATGTAATGTTGCAAAATACCAAGGCATCTAAACATACTTACTCTCTTAAAAATCCTTCCGAGTTCAAAGCCAAGATAATCGACAACAGTATTATCGGCCTGATGCTCGAATTGGATAACAAGGAAATGCACACCCGCTTAATCGGTGAGTTCAATGCTTACAATCTGACTGCCGTTTACGCGGCATGTATGCTTTTAGGTTTCGAGAAAGACGAAACACTGACTATACTTTCTTCGCTAACACCACCCGAAGGAAGATTTGACCAACTGATTTCTGCTAATGAAAAGATAATTGGCATTATAGACTATGCGCATACACCTGATGCATTAAAGAATGTATTGCAAACCATCGTCGCTATTCGCAGTGGCAACGAAAATCTCTTTACCGTGGTTGGTTGCGGAGGCGACCGGGACAACACCAAGCGCCCGGTAATGGCTGAAATTGCCTGCAAGTTTTCAAACAAAGTGGTTTTGACTTCCGACAATCCGCGCAGCGAAGACCCTGAAGAAATATTACGCCAAATGAACGCCGGCGTGCCGGTTACCGATAAGAGAAAAGTGTTGACCATAACCGACAGAAAAGAAGCCATTAAAACCGCCTGCATGTTAGCCGGTAAAGGCGATATCATTTTGTTAGCAGGCAAAGGCCATGAAAAATACCAGGAAATAAAAGGGGTGAAAAATCCCTTCGATGATAAAGCGATTTTGAGAGACACTTTTATTGAATTAGGCAAGTAGCAATTAGTAAAGCAGAAAAACAAAAGCAAATGCTGTATTACTTATTTAAATTTTTGAAAGAGCACTATAACTTACCCGGCGCGGGTTTGTTTCAGTACATCTCTTTCCGTGCCGCTGCCGCAATGGTTATTTCATTGGTTATCTCTCTGCTATACGGTAAAAACATTATCGATATGCTTCGCCGTAAACAGATAGGCGAAACCATTCGTGAACTTGGGTTAGCAGGCGAAAACGAGAAAAAAGGAACACCTACTATGGGTGGGCTAATTATTCTTGGCGCCATCCTGGTACCCACACTCCTATTCGCGCGTATTGATAACGTCTACATCATTTTAATGCTGGTTACAACCGTATGGCTCGGTTTAATTGGTTTTGCCGATGATTACATCAAGGTATTTAAAAAAGATAAAAAAGGTTTAGCCGGCGCTTTCAAAATTACCGGGCAGGTTAGTTTAGGCATTATAATTGGCGCAACCCTATTCTTCAACAAAAATGTAATCACTAAGGAAGAAGTTCCTCAAAGCGAAATTCACAATTACAGCGCTGATAGAATTTCGAAGGTGACAGATGACAACCTGAAGTTGCATTACATGTTAAGCGACAAGGCACCCACTACAACCATACCATTTATAAAGAGCCACGAAATTGATTACTCCATCATTCTTTGCTCCATAAATAAAAACTGGTGCAAATACTCCTGGATCATTTTCATCGGTGTTGTAATCTTCATCATTACCGCTGTAAGCAATGGGGCAAATCTTACCGATGGTATCGATGGCCTGGCCACCGGTTCTTCAGCTATTATAGGCGCTACATTGCTTGTGCTGGCTTACGTATCCGGTAACGTCATTTTCGCCAACTACCTCGATATTATGTATATCCCCAATGCGGGCGAGTTAGTAATTTTCTGCGCAGCATTTGTTGGTGCCTGTGTTGGGTTCTTATGGTATAATGCGTATCCGGCCCAGGTATTTATGGGTGATACAGGTTCACTTGCCATAGGCGGCATCATAGCCACCATCGCAATAATGATAAGAAAGGAATTACTCATTCCAGTTATGTGCGGCATTTTCGTTATTGAAAACTTATCTGTGATCATGCAGGTCAGCTATTTCAAATACACTAAGAAAAAGTTTGGCGAAGGCAGAAGAATATTCCTGATGAGTCCATTACATCACCACTATCAAAAGCTGGGCATGCACGAAAGCAAAATTGTAAGCAGGTTTTGGATCGTAGGGATTTTATTGGCCGTACTAACAATTGTTACCCTTAAGATAAGATAAGTAGAAATGAAGAAGCGTTTAGTCATACTGGGAGCGGGCGAAAGTGGTGTAGGCACCGCCGTGCTTGGACTAAAGCAGGGCTACGATGTTTTTGTGAGCGACAAATCAAAAATTGCCGACAAGTACTTAACCATGCTACACGAGCACGAGGTTGAATATGAATTCGGGCAACATACTGAAGATAAGATTTTGAATGCCGACGTGGTAATGAAAAGCCCTGGCATACCTGATAAAACAGAGATAGTAAAGAAGATTAGGGCGAAAGGAATTAAAGTGGTGAGCGAAATTGAGTTTGGCGCCTGGTATACCAACGCCCAAATAGTTGGCATAACAGGTGCTAACGGAAAAACAACAGTTACGTCATTGGTTTATCACCTCATGAAAAAAGCCGGCATGAACGTAGGCTTAGGTGGAAACATTGGTAAAAGCTTTGCGTTGCAAGTTGCAACTGAAAACTTTGATCACTATGTATTGGAGATTTCAAGCTTCCAGTTAGATGATATTGAAAGATTCAGCCCGCACGTGGCCGTATTAACCAATATCACTCCTGACCATCTCGACCGGTATAATTACGAGTTGCAAAATTATGTGACTTCAAAGTTCAATATCACCAAAAATCAAAAGCAGGACGATTACTTCATCTATTGTGCCGATGATGAAATCACCATGCAGAATATTTCAAAATATCCTACCAAGGCAAAAAAAATCCCTTTCAGTTACGAAACGGAATTTGCCGAAGGCGGGTACACTAAAGACGGAAACATCATTATTAATTATAAACAAAACCAATTCACCATGTCAATTCAGGAATTAGGCCTAAGGGGACGTCACAACGTCTTCAATTCGTTAGCAGCTGGGATAGTAGCTAACATCTACGGACTTCGCAAAGATGTCATAAAAGAGAGTCTGGCTGACTTTAAGTCGCTGGAGCACCGGTTGGAGACCGTAGCCAGGGTAAGGGGCATTGAATTCATCAATGATTCGAAAGCCACCAATGTAAACAGTACCTGGTACGCGCTCGAGTCGATGAGCAAACCGGTTATCTGGATTGCCGGTGGCATTGACAAAGGCAACGACTATACCGTGCTTGATGCACTGGTAAAGAAAAAAGTAAAAGGCATGATTTGCCTGGGTATGGATAACACCAAATTGCACTCTGCTTTTGGCAGAAAGGTAGATATACTGGTTAACTGCACCAATATGTTCGATGCCGTTAAGATGGCATACAGCCTTGGTAATCCTGGTGATACCGTGTTGTTATCTCCTGCTTGCGCTTCGTTCGATTTATTCGAAAACTACGAAGACAGAGGCCGTAAATTTAAAGACGCAGTTATTCAACTTTAAAATTAAAGCTGTTGCTAAAAACAATACTTAATAAAGTAAAATGGGTGCAATAGGATATAAAAAAAGTCAAACCGGTACTTTTCCTGAGGGAAGGGTTGGCGGAATTATGTCCGAATATTTGCAGGGCGACAGAATGATTTGGCTGGTAGTAGTGTTGCTGTTTTTGGTTTCGATGTTGGCCGTTTACAGCAGTACCGGTACCCTTGCTTACAAAATGCAGGTAGGCAATGAAAGATACTTGATGAAACAAATTGCCATGGCAATGGCCGGTTTGGTGTTGATGTTTGTTACGCATTTAATTGATTACAAGTATTACTCGCGCATTGCCCAGCTTTTATGGGTCTTGAGTATTCCGTTACTGATATATACCATGGTCTCCGGTTCAAGATTAAACGATGCCAGCCGATGGATAACACTGCCGGTGGTAGGCTTAACCTTCCAAACCTCCGATTTGGCAAAGCTTGCGCTCATCATGTTTTTAGCGCGGCAGCTTTCTATTAAGCAAGATCAGATTACAGACTTTAAGGAAGCTTTTCTGCCTATTCTATTGCCTATTGTATTGACCGCATTACTCATAGCACCCGAGAATCTTTCGACCGCTATGATTCTATTTTTTACATCGGTTTATGTTATGTTTTTAGGAAGAATAGCCATGAAGCACATTATGATGCTGATTGGCGTTGCTATTGTTGCCTTTTCGTTTTTTATGTTACTGCTATTTGTATTACCCGAAAGCGCATTAAGCCATGTTCCCCGCGCGCAAACCTGGAGACACAGAATTGCAGATTTCTCGCAGGAAGTTGGAGGAAAAAGAAATCATCATACCGAAGAGTATCAAACCGAGCAAGCTAAAATCGCCATCGCTAAAGGCGGTATCTTAAAATTAAATCCCGGCGGAAGCGACCAAAAGAACTTTCTGCCTCACCCATATTCCGATTTCATTTACGCAATCATTATTGAAGAGTACGGTTTGGTTGGGGGTGCCTTTATGGTGTGTCTTTATCTCTTCTTTTTATACCGCTGCATTCGTATTGTCAAAGCAGCGCCTAAAGCCTTTGGGGCATTATTGGCAGTTGGCTTGGGCACGGCGTTAGTTATTCAGGCCATGATAAACATGGCCGTGGCGGTAAACTTAGTGCCGGTTACGGGCGTAACGCTGCCATTGGTAAGTATGGGGGGTAGCTCAGTCATATTTACCTCTATAGCATTCGGAATTATTTTAAGCGTAAGCAGGAATATTGAACAGGAAGAAAACGTTGTATTAGCATAACAGTAGTAGTTGGCATTTAGGATATGAGCGAGTTGCGGGTAATAATAAGCGGAGGCGGCACCGGGGGACATATTTTCCCGGCAATTGCAATAGCCAACGCTTTAAAAAAAAGAAAGCCTGATAGCAAAATACTGTTTGTTGGTGCCAACGGAAGAATGGAAATGGAAAAAGTGCCACAAGCCGGATATGAAATAAAGGGATTGAACATTGCAGGATTTCAGCGGGGCTCTATCGTAAAAAATTTGACTTTACCTTTTAAAATAATCGGCAGCTTGTTAAGCGCAAATAACATAGTACGAAGCTTTAAACCCGCAGTAGCGATAGGTGTAGGTGGCTACGCCAGCGGACCATTATTGCGTGCTGCAGGCTTTGCCGGTGTGCCCACTGTTATACAGGAACAAAATTCTTTTGCAGGTATTACCAATAAGTTATTGGCCAAAAACGCCAAAGTTATTTGCACCGCTTACGAAGGCATGGATAAGGTCTTCCCGAAAGACAAAATAGTTTTAACCGGTAACCCGGTTCGTGCGGCCATAGTAGAGATGCAGAAAACCGGAAGCAATTTGCGGACGGAAGCTTACAAATATTTTGGTTTAGACCCTCAGCGAAAAACGATATTGATTATTGGTGGAAGTTTAGGCGCCCGCACTTTAAACCAAAGTGTTGAATCCGCCATTAATAGAATTAAAGATGGCGATGTTCAAATTCTTTGGCAAACAGGCAAAGTGTATTTCGAAAATTGCAAAAACGTTGGAGCAGGAATAAGCCAGTTAAAGACTTTACAGTTTATTGATAGAATGGATTTGGCCTATGCCTGTGCCAATGTAATCGTATCGCGTGCCGGCGCTCTATCCATTTCCGAATTGCAATTAGTCGGCAAACCTGTTATCCTGGTCCCATCACCCAATGTAACCGACGACCATCAAACACACAATGCCATGGCACTTGTTAAGAAAGGCGCGGCCATCATTATAAAAGATAGCGAAGCAAAGTTGAATTTGATTGGAGCGGCATTTGATTTATTGAAAAATGAAGCACAGCAGCAACAATTGAGTTCAAACATCAGCAAAATGGGAATTGCCGATGCCGCCGAGAGAATTGTAGATGAAATTTTAAAAGTGAGCAAAGCGAACTAGCATATATGTCAACGGATTTAAAAAATATTAAGCGTTTATTTTTTCTGGGTATCGGTGGTATCGGTATGAGCGCACTGGCGCGTTACTTCAAATCGCAGGGTGCCGAGGTAAGTGGCTATGACAAAACCCCGACACATTTAACCGACGATTTGGAAGCCGAAGGCATTCATGTAATGTTTGAAGATGATGTAGACAAAATGCCGAAGGAGTTAGACTTGGTAGTTTACACACCGGCAATTCCAAAAGACCATAAAGGTTTTAATTTTTATAAGGACAATAATTACGAGTTAAGAAAACGGTCGGAAGTATTGGGCATTATTTCAGCCGATAAATTTACTATTGCCGTTGCCGGTTCTCACGGCAAAACAACTGTGAGTTCAATGATAGCTCACATCCTTACCGAATCAGGTTTTGGATGCTCGGCATTTTTAGGCGGCATTGCAGTAAACTACAATTCCAACTTTCTTTTAGGAAACAGCGACGTCGTAGTAATAGAAGCCGATGAGTTCGACCGTTCGTTCCACAGGTTAAGTCCTGACATGGCCGTTATCACAGCGGTTGATACTGACCACCTGGATATTTACGGAAGCAAAGAAGCCATTGACGAAGCATTTCTTGAATTCGCCAACAAAGTTTCAGAAGAAGGTTTTCTAGTGATAAAAAATGGTCAAACCATTAATGATAGCCTACCAGTGCTTGACAAAGCCTTCTATGCTCTTCACGACGAAGACGCAGATGTTTATTGCAGCAAGTATTGGATAGTCGATGGCGGCTATCTCTTCAACATCAGTTTTTTTGGCCAGGAACTAAAGGGATTCAGAATAAACATTGGCGGCTTTCACAACATTGAAAATGCACTGGCAGCCATCACCATCGCCTTTGAGCTGAAAATTACTGAAGAGAATATCCGCAAAGCCATAGCATCCTTCAAGGGGATAAGAAGAAGATTCGAAAAGATAGTTGATAATGGCAAAGTAGTTTTTATAGATGATTACGCTCATCATCCCGAGGAGATAAGAGTTTTCCTGGAGTCAGTCCGTGAAATTTACCCTAAGCAAAAGATAACAGCCATTTTTCAGCCTCATCTTTTTAGCCGGACAAAAGACCTGGCCGAAGGTTTTGCCAAATCTTTGAGCGTGGCCGATGAAGTGATTTTGCTGGACATATACCCTGCTCGCGAGTTGCCAATGGAGGGAGTTACATCAAAACTAATTTACGACCATCTCACCAGCAATGAAAGGCTTTTAATTAGCAAAGAACAATTGCTAGAAACCATAAAGAATAAAAAAGACATCGAAGTAATAGTAACGATCGGAGCAGGAGACATTGATAAATACGTAGAAGGCATCAAACAAATACTAACAAACTAAACACTATGCAAAAGTTTTGGAAGATAATGAAAAAGGTCCTGCTGGCAGCTTCGGTGCTATCGGCAGCTACTCTTTTTGTTATAGTTCTTACTTCCGCTATTAAGAAGCAAAATCAACTTGTATGCAGGAATATACACGTAAAAATTGATTACGACTCGGGCCTTGCCTTCCTTACCGAAGCCGAAATAAAGGACAAAGTGAATTATATGTGCGGAGGCGCAATAGCCGGCAAACCCTTATCAGGCATTGCTTTCAGCACATTGGAAAAAACCTTAAGACGTAATCCTTTTGTAAAGGATGCTGAGATTTTTGTTGACCAACAGCAGGACGTTATTGTGGATATCACTCAAAAGCGCCCAATAATACGAGTAATCAACAACGATGGTGTTAGCTACTATATAAGTGAAAAGAACGAGAGAATACCGGTGAGTGATAACTTTACTCCACATGTTGCTATAGCGCTCGGCAATGTTGAAATGCACACGGACACAAAGCGCGATAGTGTAGTACAAGCCGCTCTTTATAAGTTAATACTTTTTGTAAGAAAGGATGAATTTCTGAACGCACTTGTTGACCAGGTATATGTGCTGGAAAACGGTGAAATGGAAGTTATACCCAAAATTGGCGGGCAAACTATCAGGTTCGGAGCAGTGGATGAAAACATGGCTGAGAAATTTGACCGGCTGAAAATTTTTTACAACGAGGGATTACGAAAGGTAGGCTGGGATAGATACAAAACAATCGACTTGCGTTATAAAGACCAGGTGGTTTGCGAAAAGAGAGACACAACTAACAAACAATAAATTTTTAAATATGGCAGGCGCGCACAAAAAAGAAAATCCGATTATCGTTGGGCTCGATATCGGTACCACCAAAATCGCCGCAATTGTTTCACAACGCGACCAGCATGGTAAACTTCAGGTATTGGGATTGGGTAAATCTCCTTCCCTGGGCGTTACCCGCGGCGAAGTAACCAACATCAAACAAACCACCGACGCAATTATTGAAGCAGTAATGGAGGCTAAAAAGCAGTCCGGCCATAAAATAAATGTGGTTTATGTAGGTATTGCAGGGCAACATATTGCCAGCAAGCAAAATCGCGGCATTTACACTTTGCCTAATGCCGACGAAGAAATCACCCGTGACCACATTAAGGATATGGTTGAAGATATGAACCACCTTGCTCTCGACCCGGGTGAAAGAATTATTCATGTTTTGCCACAGGAATTTACCGTTGACAACATGCACGGAATTAAAAATCCGATTGGCATGTGCGGAAGCCGGCTTGAAGCCAACTTTCACATCATAACCGGTAGAGTTGCCGCTGCGCAGAATATCAAAAAATGCGTTGAGCGTTCAGGCTTACAAATGCTTGGCTTGATTTTGGAACCTCTTGCATCTTCAGCGGCCGTTTTGCATGCTGACGAAATGGAAGCAGGTGTTGTGCTGGTTGATATTGGCGGTGGAACCACCGACGTAGCAATTTTTAAAGATGGCATCATTCGCCATACTGCAGTAATTCCTTTTGCCGGAAATATTATTACCGAAGACATTATGGAAGGCTGCAAACTATTGCGTCCGCAAGCCGAAAAGCTAAAGATTGCCTTTGGTAGCGCACTTCCTGCCGAGACTCATGAAAACGAAATCATCTCTATTCCCGGCATAGCCGGCCGCGATCGCAAAGAAATTTCTATGCGCACGCTGGCTCACGTTATCAATGCCCGTATGGAAGAAATTTTTGCACAGGTTTATTTCGAAATCAAAAGCTCAGGCTACGCCAATTCGTTAAACGCAGGTGTAGTTGTAACCGGCGGCGGTTCGCAACTAAAGCACTTAAAGCAGTTAGTTGAATATACAACCGGCCTTTCAACACGTATCGGTTACCCATCTTCGTACTTAGCCAAGAACAATAAGGACGAGTTGAAGAACCCAATGTACGCAACCGGTATTGGTTTGCTGCTTGAAGGTTATAACCAGGTTGAAGAAATGACCGAAGCTGAAAGAAAGAAATTCTTCGCCACTCAACAGGATGAAGTAGTGATTGAAACACCTAACCAGGAAACAGTTATTACCTCCACTCCTGCTTTCGAACAGGAAGAGGTTGAAGATTTTGAAACCGAAGAGTTGCCAAAAGCAAAAAAGAATAACCTGCTTCAACAGGTGTTCTCATCAGTTAAAAACTGGTTTGAAGTTGACAATATCGGAGGGGATTTTAAGTAACAGAATACGATTAAATAAATTATAAACGACAAGAAAGGATTTTAACCCCGGTTTATTTCCTGACTTACTAAAACCAAGCGTATGGAACCATTATTTCAGTTTGATCTTCCTAAAGATCAGTCATCTATTATCAAAGTGTTCGGTGTAGGTGGTGGCGGCAGCAATGCAGTTAATCATATGTATGACCAGGGCATTATCGGCGTAAACTTTGTTGTTTGCAATACCGATTCACAGGCTCTCGACATCAGCCGTATTCCTAATAAAATACAATTGGGGCCAGCCTCAACACAAGGCCTGGGTGCCGGTGCAAAACCCGAAGTGGGCATGAAGGCCGCAGAAGAATCAATTGAAGAATTGAAGGGCCTTTTATCGAAAAACACCAAAATGGTTTTCATTACTGCCGGTATGGGCGGTGGAACCGGAACCGGAGCTGCCCCCGTGGTTGCGCGTATAGCCCGCGAAATGGGTGTACTAACAGTTGGTATTGTAACAACGCCCTTCTGGTTCGAAGGCAAAGCACGTTACACTCAGGCAATGGATGGTATTGAAAAACTGAAAGAGTCAGTTGATACTTTGCTTATTATCAACAACGATAAAATACGCGAAATGTATGGCAACCTTACCCGCAGGGAAGCCTTTAACCATGCCAACAATATATTAGCTACCGCAGCTAAATCAATATCCGAAATCATAACTGTTCCGGGTGAAATAAACGTGGATTTTGCCGATGTGCAGACTGTAATGAAGAACGGAGGTTCGGCTATTATGGGTTGTGCAACTGCCGAAGGAACCGACCGTGCATTACGTGCAGCACAGGGCGCTATCAACTCACCATTGCTGAACGACAGCGATATTCGTGGAGCCAAAAAAGTATTGGTAAATATTACTACCGGTACCAGCCAGGTTACCATGGATGAAATTGGCGAGATTATGGAATACGTACAAGAGGCCGCAGGAAGCACCGATATTATATTGGGTGCCTGCGATGATCCTTCTATAGGCGATAAACTTTCTGTTACCATTATTGCTACCGGTTTTGAATCGGGCAGAAAACCTGCTTATACCGAACAAAAGGTGGTTAAGGTTTACGAATTGCATGATACACCTGTGGTTCATCAAATGGAAGATACAATAGTTGAAGAAAAGGTTGAAACACCGGTTATCGAAAACAAGGTTGAAGAGCAGCAAGTTGTTACTCTGCAATTAGAGGACGAAGACCAATTCACGCTGTTTGATACTACAAATCAAGAAACAGTATCTGAGAATGTAATTGAGTTTGAGGTATCGCGCGAAGAGCAAAAACTACCGGAAGTAAATTTAGTTGAAGAAGTTACCGAAGAAAAACAGGATACACCTGTTCAACCGGTTGCTGAGCAGATAGAAAAGAAGGAAGAATACGTTGTTTATACCAAAAAGAGTTACGAAAGCGATTCAGTTGCTTCTTTCCCTCAAGAGGAATTAAGCAAACAATTGGAAGACAGAAAGAAAATTCTTGCCGGCCTTAGCTATCGTTTTGGCAATAAACAAAACGTAAACGAGTTAGAAAATGAACCAGCCTACAAGCGTAAAGGTTTTGAAGTAAACGCCGATCAGAATTTCAGTAAAATCAATGATAACTCACGTTTCAGCGTAGGCGATAGCGGTATGGATCGTCCCGAAATCAAAAAAAATAATTCATTTCTACACGATAATGTAGATTAAAGAGTCTCTCCTTTGTTAGTGTGTGTCCAAAAAATCCCGGGTAGCCCTATCCGGGGTTTTTTATTTTTAGCCGTCGCCAAAGGGCCAATCTAATTCCGAAATAATTCGTTCAACAGGTTCGAAAGCCGTAGCCCCGCCAAAGCCAGGCGAAGCTTAATAATCGACGCATTTTTATCTGCATAATCAACACCAATCGAATCACCTTTAAAATCGTAAACTTTGGGTAGGTACGAGCGTGATTCATTCATCCAAACCAGAATATCGGTTTTACTCTTCTCGGCAAGTTCCTGTTTAGAGAATGAGGCGATTACCGATTTCAGCGTATCAACATTTATATGTTGCTGCAACACAATGTCATTATCCCACGCCCAATGCAGCGTTGTGGGCTTGTCCATAAATGTAATATGAATCGCATTGCCCCCCGTATCGCTGGGATAGCCAACATGCAAGGGCATGTGCAGGTCTTCAGTCAGGTGTATCAAAATTTTCAAATCAACAGCAACCTGCTCTTTCGAATAAAGATTGCGGTGCCTTAAATGCTCCATCCGTTTATTCAACTCATTAATTACATTTTCTTCCTTATTGGGTTTGTAGCCTTGGCCCTTTTCAATAGCTATGTAATGCCAGGGTTTCATATAATCATAACTATGGTCCTTGCGCATTTCATCCATCCACAAACCGGCGTCCGCAAGACTTACATTGCCCAAATAAAATTGTACCGAATCTTTGGTTCTCTGGTTAATATATTGGTACGCAAGGGCACCGATATCCTTGTGCCCATCAGGCCCCCAACAAAAAGATTTGAGCGGTTGAACAAGTAAGAAAATTGAAAGAAAAACCGTGCTCCTGATTTTCATATTGTAGCTTTAAATCGAATTTATCATTTGTGGAGTGAATTTATATTTTGTCTTCAAACCATTATATTCGTAATGCTTTTATTTATTAAAGAACATAATATTTTAAGGTTAGGCACAGCCCTTCTGCCGTATTTGGCAAAAAAACCTGCTGCAATTACAAGAAGTCGGATAACAAATGATATTTTTAAATTCATGTCCACCACCACTGGCTCATTAAAGTCCATTCTTCAACCTGCCAAAGGTAAAGACCGCCTGCAGCTTTTGCTAAAGCTATGCGATCTTCCCTCATTTTGGGGCGAGGCAGATGAATTACCGCATTTGGAAGAAGCTAGGCAAACGGCAGCATCAATAGCCGGTACCGATGAACAGGCCAGAACAGTTTACCTTCTTGCCCGCTACTATATGCGCAAAGCTAATTATGAGCATGCCAGTGGCCTCTTTATTGAGGCGATGCGGCTATATGATAACAACCATAATACCCGCGGCAAAATTGATTGCCAGGTGCGTTTAAGTGCTATTGATAATCACCGTTCGCAATTCGAAACCGCCCTCCAATCAATTCAACAGGTTATTGATACCGCTGCACAAGCATCATACAACAAAGGCCACGCCAATGCCTTGCATGTTAAAGCCAACATTCTGCAAAATTTAGGCAAATTACCCGAGGCCCTTGCCCAATGTAATAAGGAGCTAGAAATATTTGAATCTGTGCAGGATATATACGGCATGGCAACCGCATATCATAACATAGCAGTAACCAACGATAGCATGGGCCAATATTCAGAGGCCCTAGATAGTTTGGACTTTGCTTTAAAGATACGAGAGGATATTGGCGATCGGTTCGGCATTACTGAATCATTAAATCAAATTGGTGGCATACACTGGAAACGTAGCAGCCACCTGGAGGGGCTGAAATATCTTTTCAGGGCCCTTAAAATTGAAGACGAAACAGGCGATAAGCATGGCATGGCGGTTACCTATAACTTTATAGGTAATATCAATTCAAATTTAGGCAACTACGAAGATGCGCTGAAGTACTATGAGCGTGCACAAAAGGTTTGGGAAGAACTGGGAAACAAGAAAGGAATTGCTGCCCTTGATTACAATCTCGGTATAGTTCATTACGAATCGGGTAACTATGATGTGGCACTTCAAAATCATTTAAAATCTCTTGAGCTAAACACCGAGATAGGCTACATGGAAGGGATTTGCGCATCGCTTAATTACACCGGTAAGATTTATGCTGCATTGGGAAATTATGAAGAGGCCTTGCGCTACCAGTTAGAGGCCCTTAAGGTTGGTAATAAATTAGGCAACAAACGCCGTATAGGTATTGCCCTTACCGGTATCGGAGCAACATTTTACCATCTTGGCAATTATGTTGAAGCCACTCAAAATTTACTTAGTGCCCTGGAAACGGGCCGCGAGTTGGGAGAGAAAACGATAATAAAAGACGCCTTGCATGCGCTGGTGGAAGTATGTAAAAAGAAGAATGAGTTTGAGGCAGCACTTGAATATTATGATCAATACTACCAGGTTCAAAACCAGATAAGCAGCGAATCAATACAAAAGCAAATAACAACACTCAATTTTCAGCATAGCCTTGAGGTGAAAGAAAAAGAATCTGCATTGTTGAAAGAGAAAAACGAAGAAGTACAACGGTACCTGCACAAGCTCGAAATTTCGAATAACGAATTAAAACAGTTTGCACACGTTGCCGCTCACGATTTACGCGAACCTTTGCGCATGATATCTTCATATATCGGCTTGCTGGAGCAAAGTGTAGGCGGTAACTTAAACGAAGCACAGAAAAAATTTATCGGCTTTGCTATCGATGGAAGCAAAAGAATGGAGTTACTGATTGAGGACATGCTCCGCCTTGCCAAAGTTGATGCCGACCCTAAGGTTGAAAAAATAGAACTCAATTCAATAGTAAATGAAATAAGGCTTAATCTCGATGCGCTGCTAAAAGATAAGAGCGGCCAAATACTTGCCGACGAACTTCCCGCATTGATGGCTGATAGAACTCAAATACTACAGTTATTTCAAAACATAATAGGCAACGGCATTAAGTATAACGAAAGCGAGCAACCTACTATTGTAATTAAACACGAAATAAAAGATAATGAACTACGACTAAGCATTGCCGATAACGGCATTGGCATACCGGTTCATTACCGCGAAAAAGCCTTCCAGATATTTCAACGTGTTCCTACAGCTAAAAAATATGCCGGCTCAGGTATAGGCCTTGCAATCTGCAAAAAAATAGTTGATAACATGAGCGGTAAAATATGGATAGAAGATAACCCCGGCGGGGGCACCTTATTCGCCATGGCGTTTAACAACAGCCTTATAGCACAGTAAATTAGTGCCGCCAGGAAACTCACCTTTGCTATCCCGTTTTTAGTTCCTTATGCAACTATTAACACTCCCTAAACGTATTTCATTTAGCGCACCCCCTTTTTAGCATGTTGATGGTGTTTATTATGGGATGTTGCTTTGAACGATATTTATAGTGTTGTGGCGTTGATTGGTTGCTCAATAAAACCTAAAGATATGGACAGTTTAAAACGTTTTTACTTTAGCCTTACCACCGGTTTGGTAATATTAATAGGCGGAAAGGCAGATTTTGGCAAAGTACCAACCGAAACGGTAGCCAGCCGGGTAAGTCGCGAAGTGTTGCATTATAAAACGCACTTCTTTAATTTATAAGGCATCTCGCTTTAAAGTTTGTTGTTCTGTCTTATCCATGAAAAAAGTTTTCCCATACCTCGTTGCTTTTACCATTTTAATCCCCCTCCTTGTATTAATTGGGTGGCAATTTGATATTGAATTTTTTAAGCGCCCGGTACCAGGTTCAGTATTTATGAACCCTGCCACCGCCAGCGGTATTTTATTAGCGGCTATATCGCTTTACCTTTTTACAATCCCTAACCGCCCAAAACTGATTGTCGTTGCCCGGTTTCTGGCTGCTTTTGTTTTGCTGCTGGGCACCGCAAAATTTATTGCTGCAATTATAGGATTCGATTCAAAAGTGCAGCCTTTAATTTTTAAAGCGCAACTGGCAGCCGAGTTAAACAACAAAGCTTCAAATACAACTTCACCCAACGCTTTAATAAGCGCCATACTCATCGCATCTGCTCTTTTCCTTTTTCGCTCTCAAAACATCGCTCTCAGGCGTATAGCCAATTACCTGGCATTATTTGTAATGATCATAGGCCTGTTTTCTATTATAGGATATGTATATCATATTAAAGAGTATTACGAGGTTCCGTCTTTTTATCCAATGGCGTTGCATACCGCCATTTGCTTTTTTCTTTTAGGCCTGTCGCTCTTGTTCGCAAATAGCGATGTGGGCTTTATGTTACTTATTAGCAGCCCCAATGTGGCAGGTAAAATTGCTCGCCTTCTTATTCCTGCAATCCTAATTATACCGACGGCCTTGGGTTACGTTTGGATTTATGCTCAAACGGCTCTTCCGTTAACGGCAGGGTTCGGCGTTTCGCTGTTAATCATAAGTTTCATTATCGTGTTTTTTGTCCTTATATGGTACTTGTCTGTTGCTCTCAATAAAGGTGATTTGGCCCGCCTGGCATCTGAAGAAGAGTTAAGACAAAAAAATGAAACATTAAGAACCACTGAAGAACGACTACTACTCGCCACCGAGGGAACCGCTGCCGGTATATGGGATTGGACCGATATGACGAAGGATGCTGAATGGTGGAGCGCCCGCTTTTATGAATTACTCGGTTATAGCAATAACGAAATATCCGCTTCGGCAAAAGCTTTTCGCGAAATAATGCACCCCGATGACTTTACCCGTATTACCGCCAAACTGAATGAACATTTTCAAAAAAAATCGAGGTTCGAAATTGAGGCACGTCTTAAAACCAAAAACGGTGGTTACAAATGGTTTTTAGGCACAGGGCAGGTATCGCGTAATAGCGAAGGAAAACCGGTACGCATGGTTGGCTCCATTATAGATATTGACGAACAGAAAAAGGCAAGGGACGTTATCGAGCAACAGGCCGCATTAATTCAAATGCTACCGGATGGGATAGTATATTATTCCAAAGGAATGAAGTTTGCCGGGTTAAATGAAGGGGCCGAAAAAATGTTCGACCTTAAGCGCGATGAGGTAATCGGAAAAAATCTTACCGATTTTATATCCTTCTCATTAGGCCCAGGCGAAAAATTTGAAAACTCGCTCGACCAACTTTGGAAAACCGGGTTCTACCGGGGCGAACTTCAAATAACAAACCGCGGCACAGGTAAAGCGGTACACGTGCTGGTGAACATCAAAAAAATGGAAAACGCATCGGGTGCCGAGCCTTTGTTTATGGCCATTTATACCGACCTAAGCCCGCTTCGCATTAATGAAGAACTAAAACAGGCCTTAAAGAGCCTTGAAACCAACAAACAGTACCTTGAACAATTTGCATACATAAGCGCTCACGATATAAAAGCACCCATCATTACTATATCCGGCTTAACCGAATTAATGGTAAAAAGCAATGCGGTAAAAGATGAACACCAGGAGGTATTAAAAATGCTTACTAATAGCGTTAAGCAAATACAGCGTACCAACCACTCGCTCAACAACATTCTTAAGTTGAGAAAGAACCTGATGGCTAAAGACTATGCGCACGATCAGTCATTTACCCTAAAGACCATCTTTGAAGATATTAAAAGCGCACTGCAACACGACCTTGATTTGGCCGGTGCAACCATCGAAGTTGATTTACACGATGTAGGTGATACGCATTTTCAATACGTTTATGTAAAAAGCATTTTTTATAACCTGTTAAGCAATGCTATTAAGTATCGCGATATACTGCGACCCCTGGTTATTAAGGCCGAGGCTTTGAAAGTAAACGAAAACAAATTTCATTTTATAGTTGAAGATAATGGCCTTGGTATTGATATGAAGAAAAACAAAGGAAAAATGTTCGGCATATTTAAGCGCTTCCATACGCACGTTGAGGGTTCTGGCGTTGGGTTGCACATTGTTAAATCAATAGTTGACGAATACAACGGAACCATTGATGTGCAAAGTGTTCCCGGCGAGGGCACACGCTTTGTTATTGAACTGAATGAAAATATTTTGGCTTAAGTTGCAGACTTGTCTCTGTGCCCGATACGGCTATATAAATTATCTTAGCACTTAACTTTAGGTTCCTAAAGCTAATTGTGTTCAAATGAAACCTGAAAGATTATTGTTAATAGATGATGACGTTGCGTTCAATTTTCTTAACCGCATTTTAATTACTTCCGCCGGCCTTAATTGGGAAATTAGCGAGTGCCTTGATGGCAGTACCGCTCTAAACTACATTCAAACCAGCAATAAATGTCCTGACGTAATTCTGCTTGATATTAATATGCCTGTTATGGACGGCTTTGAGTTCCTCGAGGAATTTGAAAAGACAAATAAATGCACCAAACACACCAAAGTTTTTATGCTTACGTCATCAACGCAGGACGAAGACCGCAGTGCCGCGTTTAAATACAGCTGTGTTAAAGGTTATTTCGATAAACCGTTAACTATAGAGCATGTACATGAAATAATTTCCTTTTTCGAAAAAGCCTAAGGCCGTAATTGCTTTTGCTCGTTGCATTCACCTCAAGGCACGTTAAAGTAATTTATCAATTCGCTAATTGTTTTTGAAGGGGCATTATTGGCCTCCTGTATTAATAAACCACGCAGCTTGACCGCGTATTGCTTGCTGCCGGTAAAAATCCATTGTGATAAATAATAGTAGGCCGATATTTTTACATCATTAACTGCAAACCCCGGTTTGTCCTTTATACTCTTTGAGTATCGCTTAAATGTTTTGGTGCACCTATCGTAATCCTTCAAAGCAAAATACCCTATCATCAGGCATAAAAAAATGCTGTCCGTTTCCGTATTAAGGTTTACTTGTTGGTACGAAATAAGTAGTGTTTCTAACTCCTCAACACCCGTCTTTATATTTTTATCTCCCGAAATAATCATTAAAGCGCCGTGCAAAATGCCATAGGATAAAATTTCGTATTGGTACTTAGTTGCATCTATTTCGCCATCCAAAAACACCTCACACTTATTGATGAGGTCCTTAATAAGCTGCGCATCCTTTTCACTTATACGGGTAACGTAATCCGGCCTGTGAATATACCCTTCGTAGTTACTCAACAAGCGCGTGCATTGTATTGTTATAAGGTATAGTTGACCGGTGTTCACAAAACTCTTCCAGTAGTGAACCGCTTTATAGTGTTGCGATAATGATTCAAACTCACGCTCACTTTCTTTCGAATTTAAATCGCCCAGCGTTGAGTTTAGCTTCATAAAAAACAAGCTGCTTCTTATATCAACCAAATACGGGAAAACAACATGAGCATGATTATGCAAGTCCTTTTCCAATTGTTCTATTACCTCGCTAACCTCCGGTTTCTCGAAAGACTGCAAATCGAATTGGTATAAAATAAGCAGGTACGAATTCCTGCTCAACATCCTGATTGCCGCCGAACTATCATTGGCAAACCGTTTTAGATAATCCTTTATTTTATCGAGCTCAGGCTTTTCAATATTTACCTCGTTTAATGTTTTGCGGGTAAATAGCTGTATTTCGGTAAAGGTTTTCTCTTGTTCCAATATTATGGCCAGCCGGGCATCAAATTTAATACCGGTACCAACGTCCTTAACAATAAAGGCTTGCTGGCTTAAAAAATTTAGCACAAAAATGGCGCATTGAAAATCATCAATGCGCTCGGCTATATCCAGTAAAATATCCGCCAAAAAATTAGCCTCTCCGCCTTTACCCTCATTAACCAGTTGCTGTATCCTGTTAATATTATGATGCAGATAACTTGGGTAGTTTTGGGCCAGTGCATTCGAAAGCCGGAATGTGTAGGAAGCAAGCTGGTTAAAATTCTGCTTCGGCCCCTTTTCAAAACTTCCATAAACTTTTTTGCAAAGTTCTTCATGCGTATCAAACTCAGGAAGTTTAGCCCTTATAGTTTGGGCAAGCTTTAATGGCAACGTTGCGTTTATATTGGCCAAATGCGTTGCAAACTCATTATAGTGCAACTCGTCAAGTAGGTAAATAAATTTTTGGATGGTAATCAAACCCGGCTTCGCCTTGCTCATACAATCAAAGCTTTAATTCAGTGCTTATTAAATAAATCTAAATCCGGGGTGTACAAATATAAATTCCCAGGGCACATTTTCACTAAAATTCTTAATAAATAATCATTATTACTGAACTGAAAAGGGTTCATGGATGGCTAATAACAAATGGTTAAAATAGCCGCCCTTTTCGGTATATTGGCCATCCTATAGTAAAACGTCCGGATTAAATTCGCAGTTGAGAAAAATCAATTCTTAAGTTATTACTCTAAGGCGCTATCCGTCTTTACCGTGTTTGTATTTGGTATAACTTCACCGCATTATTATGCAGCCCATAAAACCGTTTTTTCTTTGCGCCGTTTTGCAAATAGCGTTTGCTTTTGAAAGCATCGCTCAAAGCCCTCTGGGGAAAAGCTTAAATGAAGTAATTACGCTTTATGGCAATAATTTTAAAACGCTAACCGATGCCCAAGGCCTGCATATAATGCAATATAAAAAGCTTGTTGACAAAGATACCGTGAGCGACTTGATTTACTTTCAGAACAATACTTGTGTAAAGGAAGTATCTCTAAGGCCGGCTTCAGAAAAAGGCCATTACATTGATTCCCTCAATCATCAATTTAAACCCGAAGGTTTTAATTCATGGCGCGATAAGGACAGTAGCTTTATTACGCTTTCCACCCGCGATGGGTTTCTTGATATTACCTCATTCTCAAACGCTTATTACAAAAAAATAGCGCATTAATTATTTGCCTAAGAATTTAGATAGGCGCCTATTGAATTATGTACTTTATTCCGGCAAACGAGCCATTGGTTACATGCACCGTATCGCCTGCATTTGCCGCCGAAAACTGGAAATTGCCCTTTATTTTATGCGCGACCGTATCAATCTGCAGAATCTCAATTATACCCGAAACGTCGGTATAGTATAAATGGTTCTTGTTATAGGCAAATGAACATTGCGTATTTCCCGGGTTAGTAACGCCGCTATAATAAACTCCTGGCAAAATATAGCCATTCCCGCTAAAGCTCACTTGCACGTAGTTCGTATCGGTAACATTACCGATATAAAAGTCTGCAGCAAATTCGTTTAAAGCCGCTACAGTATCATACAGGTAATAAGCCGAATATGTATTGCCTTGGTGGGCAACACCGTTTACAATAAATCCATAGCTATAGCTCAGGTCCTTTTTACATCCTATTAGGCAACAAAAGGTCAATATAATTGGAAGCAATTTTTTCATATATCCTCACTCATTTCAACTCTCCTCCTTAAAGAAAATCTTATAATAATTCATCCGCTTTTCATCGTCGTAGCCTTTTTCGATTAACTGGCTATCGCCATGTATGTAAACATGAAAATTCTTATCAAGCTTCAACACGCTCTTAAAAATTCGCGATTGTCGTTTAACCGCTGAAGCTGAAATAGCAAATTCATCTTCAAGCGCCAGCGGATTAGCCTGCGCAAACTCCTCTTTATATTTTCCAAACGACCTCATCATACCTGGCTCTTGTATCACCTCTCGCACAAAGTTTTTATACTCAAACTCCTCGTTCGATTTAAAAAACGCTACCGATTTGTTAAGCAACTCTATCTGGTCCGTCTTACTTACCTCAAACTCCTCAGGCAGTTTATCTTTGATAAAGTTTTTGGTGAGCGTCATAAATTTTTCGGTCTTGTTATAACTATCGGCCACCGGTTTAACATCCAAAAAAGTGTTGCGCCAAAACATCGCCTCATCTTTACTATTGGTTCTGTCAATAACCATTACAATCAATCCATTTTCAACATGGGTATTTAGTATCAGGCAAGCCTTATCAATTTTATTTTTCGGTATACCCTCATCAGCGTTTATCGCGAAGCCCTTCCCTCCTCGCGTAGTTTTAAAAAAAGTATCCTTCGATTCAGATTTAATAATTGCCAAACCCATAACAGCCTCATCGTTATATAACAGGTTATCAAGCAGCCCTATCAACAATTCCCCCTCTTTAATTCCGGGGTGGGCCGAACAATTAAACAAATGCGAAGCAATGTTTCTGCATTGCAAATCAAATGTTTTTGGCTCCTCAAAAATTCGGGTAGCATAATTATACATGGGGTTTAGTTCCAGGTCCGACAAATGGGTAAACTGTTGGGCAGGCACATCCTTATAAGGTGCCCCCAAGTATTCCTTCAGCTCCTCCTGCAATTCATTATCGCCCGTATCCGGACTCTTGTCAGCTATAAAAAGCTCACCTCCTGTCGATCGGTTGCCAATAAAATGAATAGCCATATTCAATAAGGCTGACTCCGTGTAATCTACCATGCTGCTTGTTGTATATTGATATCTGCCCTTAAAACGCAATTGTGCGAACGCGACGCAAATTGCATTTATTTTTGAAGATTAAAGGTTGTTATTTGTAACGTTAAATCGGCTTCTTCAATCGAATATAAACCGATGAGCCTCCATCCCTATACTCAAAATCGAAAAAATCGGTAAGGCTCTTAAACAAGGTTGTAGTACTGCCAAAACCATAGGTTCGCGGGTCAAATCCGGGGTCTAACTTGCGCAGGGCTATCCCGATTTCACCCATATAAGCAAAGCCGCGATCGTCACTAACCATATCAACAGCGGTTTTTATCATCTTCAAATCAATAGGTTGATGTGTAATACGGCTAACCGGCAAATTAACTTTTGCAACGGGCTTTTGCTCTACTTCAACAGGTTTAATAATGGGTGCAGCTTTTGATATATCTCCTTTACTTTTCTGATTTGATCTGGTTGCCTCTGGCCTTTGTGTAATTCTTGGTTTATCTTCTAGTTTTTTCTTTTGGGCCTCAGCCAGAGCATTCAGGTTTTCTGTATAAACAAAAATGTCGCAGGCGTTTACAAAGGCTGCAGTTGTTTTGCTGGCCTCACCGATACCCATTACAAAAATTCCGTTCTCGCGTATTCGTTGCGCCAGGCCTGTATAGTCGCTATCGCTTGATGCAATACAAAAGCCCGTTACTGTATTGCTATAAAGTATATCCATTGCATCGATAATCATAGCTGTGTCAGTCGAGTTCTTGCCTTTTGTAAAGGCAAACTTCTGCATGGGCCTTATGGCGTATTCATTGATTTTCTCTTTCCAGCTATTTAATTTATTATCGGTCCAATCGCCATAAATACGGCGCACGGTCACTTTACCGTGCTTGCCGGCTTCCGAAAGCATCGCCTCAATAAATTTCGATTGCGCGTTATCGCCGTCTATCAGCAGCGCTATTTTATTATCGGTAGTTTGAATCATAGAAGGTGAATAAAATTAGGGCAACAAAATTGCCGGTTATGCAAAGGTGCTACTTAATTCATACCTATTAAAAAATCATCTCAATAAAGTAACGTTGCCGGCCCTTTTATCCATACCGCCTTTGCAGTAGTTAAAATACTCTACATAATAAACAAATGTTCCTATGGGTTGAGCGACTCCTTTAAACTTACCATCCCACCCGTTATTAATATTGTTCGATTCAAAAATCAATTCACCCCAACGGTTGTAAATATGAATCCAAAACTTATCAATTGGGCAACGCGAAATGGGTCTGAAAATATCATTCTTGCCATCCTCATTCGGCGAAAAGGCAGTAGGTATAGCGAGGGCGCATTCGTCGGGGTAAATTTCCACCACCCTTTGTGCACTGGCGCTTCCGCAATTATTTGTTACAGTTACGCTATAAGTACCACTGGCTATAACATTATAAAAACTATCAACCGAGTTATCCTGCCAAACATAATGGGCATTGGGAACATTCAAAGAAATTAAAATCCCCGAATTACTGCATACGCTAGTATCATTTCCTAAAGAAATTACAGGCACACTGCCTATGGGTATAGTAATTGATTTATTATTCGGGCAAGCTATGTTATTCCAGGCTTCAATATTGTAGTTACCGGGCGAGGTAATGTAAATTGACTTAGTAGTATCGCCTGTGCTCCACAAAAAACCGGTGCCTGTTGTTGTGGGCTTTAACAAAATTGTATCTCCCGGGCAAACCGATAATGAACTGTTGAATGCTATAGACGGTGGAGCAGATTCTCCCAAAACAATAGTATCGCTGGCAGCTCCACAAGCATTATTCGATTGTGCCCAATAAGTACCCGGGGCATTAACAATAATTTGCGCTGAAACAGCATTTGTTGACCATAACGTATTGGCAATTCCCGTGGATAAAACACGACTAAATTGCGCACAATAAGTGGTGTCATTACCCAGGCTGATATTTGGTATTTGCGTGTCGAAGGCAACCTTAATAGAGTCGGAAGCAGAGCATGAGAATGAATTGGTTACCGTGACGTAATAAAGACCAGCAACAGACACATTGAAAGTTGAATTGGTTGAGTTATCCTGCCACAAATACGTGGAATTAGGATTGGTAGCATTAAGCAAAATTGATTGGCCCGAACATAAAGTGGTATCATTCCCTAAGTTAACGGCAGGGGCCGGGTTCTGGGCAATTGCAATAGTATCCGAAGACGAGCCACAACCGTTACTTTCTAATGCCCAATAAGTGCCCGCAGAAGTCACCGTAATTTGCGATGCGGTTATTCCGGTCGACCACAAGGTGCTTGCCACACCGGTAACAAGTGTTTGGCTAAAACTGCCACAATAACTTGTGTCGTTACCAATGTTTACCGCGGGCGGCAGCCCCGTATAATTTACCAGGATATTTCCGCTGGCCGTACAACCATAATTATTTGTTACTGTAACAGTATATGTGCCGGCGCTTGTAACATTAAAAGTTGCGTTGCCGGAATTATCCTGCCACCGGTAAGTAGAGTTGGGGTTTGTGGCATCCAATAAAAGCGTTTGGCCGGTGCAAAGAGTGGTATCATTTCCAAGCTGAATATTAGGAACAGGATTCTGCGTCAAAACAATGGTATCAGCCAAAACGCCGCATCCGGTCGTTTCATGCGCCCAATACGAGCCGGGAGTTGTGACCGAAATTTGCGCCGCCGTTACCCCGGTTGACCATACCGTATTTGCTACGCCGGTTGAAAGGATGCGGGCAAAACTACCGCAGTATGAAGTATCATTGCCCAGCAACAGAGTAGTTGCCGAGGTTATGTTTATTTGTATGGAGTCGCCTCCATTGCAACCTGCAGAACTAACGCTTACCCAATAAAGCCCTTGCGTTGTTGCCGTAATGGTTTGAGTAGTTGCACCGGTGCTCCACACGAAATTTGCACCTGTATTTGCGGCATTAAGACTCACAGATTGACCTGAACAGATGGTGGTATCATTCCCAAGATTAACCTACACATCGCAATAAGGGGTTACAACAACCTTATCAGGTAATCCGGCCTGCGAGGTTACAGTGCCCAAATCATACCCGTTATCTACAAGGTTAGCAGCCAGGCCACTTAAGTTCGGGCTATTAATAACCGCCAGGAACTCGTCAAGATAAACAGCAATATATATTTTACCATCCGGCGCACGCTGCATATAACCGGTGTAATAGGGGCCGCCCGGGCCTGTAACATTTCCCAATGTAACAACCGAAGCGTTTATGGCAGCCTGGGTGTAAGTAGATAAATCAAACTGGTCTACATATTGAGTTGTCCAGCCGGCCATGTAAAGCTTGCTCCCATCCGGCGAAAATTCTATGCCCCATGGTAAAGTGTAACCGGTAAATGTCAATAAATTAGAAATAACACCGGTTGAATTATTGAAATCATAAAGCTCAAAAGCATTTGCCAAATAATGTGCCATTGCAATTCGATGGTAGGTAGAATCTATTGTAATTTGCCCGGTAGCAGCATCCTGCGCCCCACCCCTGTATGCCCCAATAGTAGTTACAACCGGTGTGGTATTAATACCGGCCGAGGTAATGTGGTAAACGTTAAACGCGCCCGAATTAAACGGGTGGGCAATCAACCATGCATCATGTCCATTCGCATCCTTGGCAGCAATTACTTGTTCAGAAGCTGAAGCTATCAACAAAATATTTTTTTGAGAAGTTACCACATCTCCCAGACCCCCATTCAAATTCATATCAACAAGCGTATATCGAAGTCCATCGGGCCCTCCAAACCCATCGTTAGTAAACAGGTAGTAGAAGTTTGAACTCCCCGGTTTCCTTACTATAACCGCTGGCTGACCACCCGAAATATTACCGTTTATACCACTGCCATTGGGCATAACCTGGTTGTTACGGTTCCAAATTTGATTTGCGTTAGAATAAAAAAGAAGGTTACCCAACGAGTCAGAAATACTAGCCGAACAGTATGTCATTACCATCGCGCTAGTGGTGATGTTTACCGGTGCGCCAGGTACAAAATCCATGGCGGCCTGGTTACCAAAATACCATTTAAAATATTCCTTCTGCGAATACGACAGAAAATAACTACTTAACAGCACAAGCAAAGTTACCACAAGGTTTTTCATAAAGCCAAAGTTGATTTTGCACTTCAAAAGATAATGAAGATTGGTAATAAAAGTATTATAAAATTTTGACCTGTCAATAAGAATTTGGGTATTTCTTAAATAATCTTTTAATCGGAGTTAAAACAGGTGGCCGGTTACTTAGGTGGATAGGCGTTTTGAATCGTATAAAGGGCACTCCGACCAATATTATGAATGGTTTACCAGGCTGGTGCATAGGCCGCTTAACTTTTCGTTACGCTGGGTCAGCGTATAATTATCAGATATTCTGGCACGGGCCTTTTTCATCAATTCAGGCTTATTGGGGGCCGATAGGGCTTCACTTATTAGTTGCTTAAGCAGCTCAATATCCCGTTTTTTCAAAACAAAACCGCTATCGCCAATAATTTCAGGTATAGAAAACACATCCGACCCAATTGGTATACATTCACAGAGCATCGCCTCACAAATAGAGTTCGGAAATCCCTCTGCCATTGATAGTTGCATATAAAACTGGCATGAACTAAAAACAGCTACCAATTCATCATTTTTAACCGGTGGCATTAATTTTACATTGGCCGGAACACCGGTAAATACTTTGGGATCGTCAACTCCCAATATAATAAACTCACAATCAGGAAATGTGGACGCTGCACCAAGTATTAAGTCCATTCCCTTTAACCTTTGCTGAAAGCTATATTGGAGGCCTGTAGCTACAGTGATAAATGTATTGTTTTTTTTTGGAGCAATACATTTCCATTTCCCGGCATCATAACCATTTGGGATTTCGGTGTACGGAGTTTTAAGATGTGGCATTCGCTCATAAATGCCCTGGTGTTCTGGCTCATGCTCATCGTAGTGGTAATCAAACCTCATTAACGACTTGTGTTTGGGAGCAATATGATTACAGAGTTTAAAAGAAATAGCGGTGAAAGTCTTTAAAAATGGCTTTTGCCAGTTTCCGTAACCAATACCCGGAAAATAGTGTGCATCGGTTCCGCCAACCACTATCAGGCAAGGTTTACCAAACAATTTTCCATAAAGGGTGGGAAGCAAAGATTGGTAAGCCGCAAACTCGCAAATCAGCAAATCAGCTTTCCAAATATTTTTAAGCAGAAATAGGTTTTGAGTAAAAAATCTCCATAAAATGCCTGCCTTTTTCTCGGTATAAAAATCATGCTCCAATACGTTGAATTGCGCCGAAAGAATTTCAATGTCCTTTTTTACAAAGGTTGACCGAACAGAATAAAATATGAGGGCCGTTTTTGAATTCATCTGGTTGCTGGTGCGATACAAGATTAGCAAACAATTGCATTGCCACCGAAGACAAAACATAAATTAATTTAAATGCGCTTGCATCGGCCAATCAAAAATGAACGAAATAGCTACATTAGCACCATGTGTGGCATAGCCGGTTTTATTGATTTTAATAAGCGTTCGGACTTAAACCGGCTCAAAAAAATGACCGATGCCGTTATTTATCGCGGGCCCGATGATAGCGGATATGAACTATTTGATGATTCGAAAGCCAATATTGGTTTTGGATTCAGAAGGCTTTCCATAATTGACCTTTCGCCCCTTGGGCACCAACCCATGCATTTTGTTGAGGCAGGCCTTACCATTATTTTTAATGGCGAGGTTTACAATTACGCCGAAATACGCAAGGAGTTAGAGGTGCTGGGTTACAGTTTTAAATCTGGGTCTGATACCGAAGTTATTCTTAAAAGCTACGCGCAATGGGGCACCGATTGTGTAAGCCGCTTTATTGGCATGTACGCCATTGCCATTTATGATGAAAAGAAAAGTCAGGTTGTAATATTCCGCGACCGGGCAGGGGTAAAACCACTATTCTGGTATTTTAATAACGATTTATTCCTTTTTGGGTCAGAGTTGAAGTCGTTTTATCAGCATCCTGAATTTCAGAAAAACATCAATTTTAGTGCTCTATCGCATTACTTTCAACGGGGATACATTTCGGCACCTTATACCATTTTTGAAAACACACATAAGCTTTTGCCAGGGCATTTCCTGGTAATAAACCTGCAGGCTAAAACAGTAACGCAAAAAAAATACTGGGATGTTACCGATTGCTACAATCAACCGAAACTGAATATCAGTTACGAAGACGCCAGAGCCGAAGTTGAAAGGCTGATGCTATCGGCGTTTCAATACCGGATGATTGCCGATGTGCCGGTTGGCGTTTTTTTGAGTGGTGGCTACGATTCAACCGCAGTTACAGCTTTGCTACAAGCGAATAGCACAAAAAAAATAAAGACTTTCACTATTGGTTTTGAAGACCCCAAGTTTAATGAAGCGCCTCACGCCAAAGAAGTGGCCAAACACCTGGGCACCGAGCATTATGAACATACCTGTACTTACAAAGATGCTTTGGATATAGTACCGCAATGGCCAGATATTTACGACGAACCTTTTGGGGATATTTCAGGTATACCAACTACACTTGTTAGTCGTGTTGCGCATCAACAGGTAATTGTAGCTCTCTCGGCAGATGGGGGTGATGAAATTTTTGCCGGCTACCAAAAGTATTTCAATGGGGTAAGGCGCCAGCAGCAATTAGAAATGGTGCCCGGATTTGTTCAAAAATTGATTGGCAGCCTTATACCAAATGCCACCGGTGCGGATATAGCCGTGCAGGACAAAAGGAGTAAACTGAAAGATTATTTTGGCGCGAATGATGCAGTGAGAAAATTCGATATTGTATCGCAGGCTATGACGTTTTACGAAACCCAAAAGCTATTCAACAAAGATATTCAATACCTGCCAACGCCTTTTGATGACGGCAGCTTATTGAATAATAGCAATGACCTTCTTTCAAAATTTCAGGCTACAGAATATAAAACCTACATGGTTGACGACATTCTGCAAAAAGTTGATCGTGCAACCATGAGCACCAGCCTTGAAGGCCGTGAGCCCTTTTTAGATCAACGTATTATTGAATTTGCCGCCCGCTTGCCCACCGAATTTAAATACAGAAACGGGCAGGGCAAGTACATATTGAAAGACATAGTTCACAAATACGTTCCGCGCCAACTAATGGAGAGGCCTAAAATGGGATTTGGCGTACCATTGGAAACCTGGTTAAAGGTAGAGTTAAAGGATATGTTGATGGATGTTGTTAATAAGGATGTGCTTCAAAAACAAAACGTGTTCGAACCCAATCAGGCACTTAAAATAAGGGACAGCTACCTAGCAGGAAAGCCAGTCGATTTTCAGCGATTGAGCTATTTATTCCTTTTTCAATTGTGGTACAAAAAATGGATGTAGTTATTTCTCAGGAGTCATTTCAAACTCTAACTCCTGTGGGGGAAACTGATAACAGAAACTACCCTCATACAACTCTTGCATCCCCGAATTAAAATTAAAAATGGGTTGTAAGATTCTGTTCTTAAAAAAATTTCGGATGGGGAACTCCGGCGACTTAAATATTATTTTGCGGTAAGTGACCCTGAATTTTATGCTATCATAAAAAGCAGGCACCTTACGTCGCAATTGATGTTCAGGCTTGCTAAAATAATCGAAGGAGTAAAGTCCGAAAAACCTTTTATGCGTATAATCGGAGTAATAATATGGATTAGCAAAGTGAGGCACCACCGCAAAATGCTTACCCCCGGGCTTTAGCATGCGATGAATATCTTTTAGCAGCACATCAAAATTTTGAATGTGCTCTAAAAAGTGGCGCGAGTGCACTTCGTCTACGCAATTATCCGGTATCGCTTTAAGCCCTTCCTCAAGGTTAGCAACAAAGTGAACACCCTCAAGGGCCAGGTGGTCAATTCCAATAATATCCTTTGGCGGGTTAGGGCCACATCCCAACTCAATTACCACTTTGTTTCGCTTAGCTATTTCACTTAAAAGTTGCTCTGTTGTCCAGCTCATTTCAATTATTTAAAAAGTCAACTAATTGTTGGGTGCATACCTTATAACTATACTTCCGCTCAGCTTCCTGGCGTGCCAATGCCCCCATACTACGCCGTAATACTACGTCGTTTTGTAGTTTTTCGAAGGCCGCCATCCATTCACTTTCACTCTCTGCCAAATATCCGGTTGTTCCATCCTTTATAATATTGGCGTTTATACCATAAGGCGAAGCCACCACAGGCCTACCCGCCGCCATATATAAATATAGCTTATATCCCCCTTTCATTCTTGACCACTCATCGTTTTTTAAAGGCATAATCCCTATGTCAATTTTACCAAGCGCATCTAATTCACCCTGTTCGCTCCAAGGCATACATTCAATATCTACACCGGCAATATTAATCTCGGCTCCCGAAACCAGCAGTTTAAAGGAACTTCCTTTTTGAGCCATTTTTTCAAAAACCGGTATCAACAATTCAAGATAAGGCAGGGTCCATTGCGAGCCTACCCAACCAATAGTAAAAACGGCCTGCGCGTTTTGCCAGGGCATAATCAAATCTGTATCAACCGGCGAAAAAATGACTCTGCAATCCTTATTATAAGATTCGATATGCTCTTTAAGGTACGGCGTTGCTACTATTATTTTATCTGCATATCGCATCATTAGGTCAAAATCGGTTGGCGAATAGGTATATACCGCATCGTCAAAGTCAAAGCATATCAGGGTGTTCTTCTTTTTTAAAATACTCAGGCACCAGGCTGGTAAAAACATTACCTGCACAAACACAATATCGAATCGTCCAAAAGCCACGGCCGACCACAATTTTACGGTTTGCACCCTCTTTGTAATCGCAAAAATAATTCGACCCAATAATCCATCTCCCTTATTTTCAAGAACCCGCGGTATCCAGGTAATATCAAACGCATCCCTCAATCTGTCAAAATGATTAAGCGCCCTTACGCGCGAACTAGCGTGGTCGCGAGAGCCATAAGTAATAAGTAAGACCTTCTTTTTTTGCATCTTCGGTAGCGAATATCAAATTTTCCCGAATCAACTTGAAATACACAGCATTAAAACATTTTATGCCCCATAGTATGGGCCTTATAGCCAATATATAGCGCGAAAGGAACCTTAGCTTTTATAATTAAGCTAATAACCCTAATATTGCGCGCATTTGTTACCACTTAAATTAGAGGTATTATGAACGATTTGGAGAAGTTTTTTAATCAAAATAATGGAAAGCAGTTACATAAATGGCTACACTATTTTGATATATATGAGCGTCATTTTGCCAATTTAAGGGGTAAAGAAATTGCAATTCTGGAAATAGGTGTTTTCCAGGGTGGTTCGTTGGAAATGTGGCGCGACTATTTTGGCCCGAAAGCCAAAATTTATGGTATTGACATTAACCCTGCCTGTAAGCAGTTGGAGGGAGAAAATATTGAAATTTTCATTGGCTCTCAAGAAGACAGGGCTTTTCTGCGCGATGTAAAAAAGAAAATGCTAAAGCTTGATTTAATTATTGATGATGGCGGACATACTATGAGCCAGCAAATTGTAAGTTTTGAAGAACTTTTCGACCATGTAAAGGACGATGGAACTTACCTTGTTGAAGACACCCACACCTCGTATTGGGGTAGCCATGGCGGGGGTTATAAAAAGCGGGGTTCGTTTATTGAATACACTAAGAACTTTATTGACTATATGCACGCCTGGTATAGTAATGAAAAGGGCCGTTTAGATGTAAACGATTTTACCCGAACTGTAAAGGGCTTGCATTACTATGATAGTATTGTAGTAATTGAAAAGGGGCTAAAAACCAAGCCGGTTGTTAAGAAAACCGGGCACGAACAGGTGGCCAACTATTTTCCGCCAAGATCATTCTGGCAAAAAATTAAGGCCCGTTTACCGGTAACAAAGAACGAATATGAATAGATGATAAAAAAGGATTTTTTTAAGTCATCGCTTATTTACACCCTCTCTTCAGCGCTTTCAACTGTAGCATCTTTTCTTTTGCTACCGTTTTACACAAACACCCATCTGCTTGATGTATCCGATTTCGGGGCACTTTCTTTGTACATCGGTTTGTCTTTGCTTGTGCAGGTAATTGCAGGCTTTAGCATCGATGCGTATGTAGGGGTGGCGTATCACGAGTTTAAGCACGAACCTAAAGAATTAAAAGCGAACATTGCTTCGCTTAATGGTTACCTGATTTTTATTGGAATAGTAATTACTCTTTTCGTTGCGTTGGGCGGCAATTTTTTCATCCAACATTATATCGAAAACCCAAACCCAGCGGCTCTCAGGTTCGTGATTATGTCAACGCTAACAGGTATTTTCAATGCGCATTTTAGGGTATATAATAACCTGCTGATACATCTTGAAAAACCATGGAGATACTTCTGGTCTAACATCTTAAATTTTGTTACAACTGTAATTTTTTCAATTGTAATCCTCAAAATGTATCCATTAACCCTTGAGGGCCCTTTATGGGGCAGGTTACTTTCGTGCTTTAGCATTTTCCTTTTATCCTTTTATGAAATAACATACAACTACGGTATTGCCTTCCACAAAAGATTTATTAGTCCTGTTTTAAAGTTTTCAATACCCCTTATTATAACTGCTGTTTTTCAGTGGGTGCTTAGCTACTCCGATCGCTATATTATCA
>CAIOTH010000095.1 GCA_903861145.1 uncultured Bacteroidota bacterium
GAAGGGGTAACCGTAATTGAATTTACAGTATTTGACCGTTGGGGTGAAAAGGTGCATGATGGGCAATACCCTTGGGATGGAAATTATAAAGGCAAGCCGTGCCCCGAAGGGGTTTATGTTTATTTGTTTAAACTTCAACTTGCTGCTAACCAGGTAGGGATAAAACGTACCGGCAGTATAACCTTAATGAGGTAGGATTAATGACCCAATAGCCCACAAAAAAAGGGATGACAAAACTTAATGTTTTATCATCCCTTTTTCAATTAACTACTTTATCGTTTAAAGCAATGCCTTTTTACTTGCTACAGAATCGCGCATACCGTTTAAACACTTCTCGGCCCATTTGCGGCTTGGCTCGTGGTCGGTCATTTCAGGCCGGAAATAGATATTAGTGAAGTTGTCGTATTTCATTGGGAAGAGCTTGGGGTCCCATGCGCTTTCAGAGTAAATAATGCCATCGGTTACTTTGGCCAGTGCAGCCGCCAGGTGTCCGTAGGCAATATTTACTAATGCAGATTGACCGGCAGAACGTTTGAAATACCATTTAATATCCCACTCCTTAATCTGTTGAATTTCTTTTGCTGTAACCAAATCGTGGCATACTTCCTCAATATAGGTTGGCCAATAATCCAGGGTTTCAGATAGCTTATTACAATAGGCCTCTGTACCGCCCTTGGCTTTATCAAGCGTAAACCATGCATATTCAGTTCCCTTCCAAACAAATTTGTCTTCAGGGTTTATCTGCTTAATGTACTTCTCATCGTTGTCATGAACATTAACTGATAGTTTAACAACAGGGCTTAATTGGTAAGACCTCAAATAGTCATTAATGGTTTGTTCTGCAATGCTCACAACGTTACCGTAGGTAAGCCGCTCGTCTATTTTGGTAGGGATAACCCCGAATGATGTACTCATGATATTGTATTTCCGGAAAGAATGAAAAAGGTGTGCCTATATGAAAAGCCTTCAAAGATAGCATAAAAATGCGGAAACGGGCATTTATTCCACTAAAGGCAGGTTGTATGCCAAAGTGCCACTAATGTTTCTAACTGTATTTTAAGCCAAAAACCCATTACGCCAGAGGCGCGCACGTATTATACTGTATACTCTTAAGGTTAGAGTGTTACTAATTATGAAGCCAGTGCTTTGCTATTTAAAGGGTTTATAGCCAATTATGAAGTTAGGAAAAATATTTATGAAAAAATATTAATTATTTTAAATTCAATAATCACATATTTCATGACCAGTTCTTGCCGAAAACTGTACTATTAACAGGCACAAAATTAAACGTGTTACCCATGAAACGTTACTTACTTATAGGTGCTGTTTTGCTAAACCTTATATCTTACAGCCAGGCCCCCCAACAAATGAATTACCAGGCAGTGTGCCGAAATGCTGCGGGACAACCGTTGCCAAACAACACAACTGTTTCCATCCGGTTTCAAATACATGATGGTTCAGCATCAGGAACAATTGTTTTTCAAGAAAGCACTACGGCTGTTACCAATCAGTTTGGCTTAATATCCTTGCCGATTGGCCAATTGGGCAATCTTGCAACGGTTGATTGGAGTTCGGGCGCCAAATATTTACAGGTTGAATATGACCCCGCAGGTGGCTCAAACTTTACAGATATGGGTACCAGCCAATTGCTAAGTGTGCCTTATGCCTTATTTGCTGCCAATGCCGCTAATGGCTCGGGTATAACGGGCCCCACAGGTGCTGCTGGTACGGTGGGACCAACGGGTGGAAATGGAGCGCAAGGACCGCAGGGGCCACAAGGCCCAGCAGGAGCCGGCGTTACAGGACCTACGGGACCAGCAGGATCAGCCGGCCCACAGGGGCCCCAGGGTAATCAGGGGTTACGTGGTAGTACTGGTGCGACAGGACCGCAGGGAACAAACGGTATAGCCGGCCCAACGGGTGCTAATGGAATTAATGGTGCCACAGGAAGTACGGGTTCAACAGGCCCGAGTGGTGGACCAGTTGGGCCGACAGGGCCATCGGGCGTTGACGGAACAAATGGTACCGATGGAGTTACAGGTGCTACCGGAAATACGGGGCCTATTGGATTTACAGGACCCATCGGATTAACAGGCCCCGTAGGAAGTACCGGTGCTATTGGTACAACCGGTAATACCGGAGCGGATGGTATACAAGGACCAGTTGGACCATCGGGGCCAATTGGAGATACTGGTATTACCGGTGCAACCGGCAGTACGGGTGCAGATGGAATACAAGGACCTTTTGGACCTACCGGATTAACGGGAGATATAGGTACTACGGGAGCTACCGGCCCTAGCGGCGGGCCAATGGGGCCAACCGGAAATGACGGTGTTACCGGCGCGACGGGAATTGATGGAACACAAGGACCAACCGGAATTGACGGGGCTACCGGTTTGCAGGGGCCAACCGGAGCAGATGGTGCAACCGGGCCTTCAGGAATCGACGGAGCACCAGGAATTACCGGAGCACAGGGGCCAACAGGAAATGCCGGAGTACAAGGCACAACCGGCTTACAAGGACCTACGGGAAACGATGGAGCACAAGGTGTTGCCGGGCCGCAAGGAACAACCGGTAACCAGGGAGCAACAGGAATAGATGGGCAACAGGGAGCAACCGGTGCTGCAGGCATTCAAGGAACAACAGGAGCGCAAGGTTCGCCGGGAGTGGCAGGGCCAACCGGGGCAGTGGGTACTCAAGGAGCTACAGGGGCACAGGGAATTACAGGAGCTATTGGCACTACAGGTTCGCAAGGAATACAGGGAGTAACAGGAGCACAGGGCGCTACCGGCAATAATGGCGCTACCGGTGCCACCGGGCCGCAAGGAGCAACAGGTTCACAAGGAATACAGGGAATAACAGGTGCCCAGGGTAGCACAGGTATACAAGGTATTACCGGTGCAACAGGCACTACCGGTAGCCAGGGATTACAAGGAATAACCGGTACCACCGGAAGCCAGGGTATACAGGGGGTTACGGGGGCATCAGGTACCAATGGGGTTACAGGTCCAACGGGCCCGTTGGGAGTAGCAGGAGGTGATTTAACCGGAAACTACCCCAACCCAACGGTAGCTCAAATACAAGGTAACCCGGTTAGCAATTCTGCTCCAACACTTAATCAAATTTTAAAGTGGAATGGAGCAGCATGGGTTCCGTCTACCGATAGCAGCGATTATGCATGGAATATGACAGGCAATGCAGGAACCGACCCTACGGTTAATTTTGTTGGAACCAGTGATGCGCAAAACCTTGTATTTAAAGTAAACAGTCAAATAGCCGGCTTGCTTGATTTCAGCAACTTCAATACTTCCTTCGGTTATCAATCGGCATATGCCAATAACGGTATATCAAATACCGCTATGGGCTATCAAACATTATATACTAATACAACCGGTGGTTATAATACAGCTATTGGACAAACCTCATTGTTCCTCAACACAACGGGGGCAGATAATTCGGGTTATGGCGTTAGCTCCTTGTTCCTGAATACAGCAGGTTCAAATAACGTGGCCAGCGGCTATAAGGCCTTATATGCAAACGATACCGGCTCATCGAGCACTGCAACAGGTTGGGAGGCATTGTATTCAAACACCCATGGTTCATTTAACGTGGCCGATGGGTATAAAGCCCTATGGAACAACCTTACAGGTACCAATAATACCGGTATAGGTTACAACGCAGAAGTTAGCAGTGGCATTTTAACTAATGCTACCGCTATAGGCTCGAATGCAACAGTAAATGCTTCGAAAAAAATACGTTTAGGCGATGCGAATATTACTGTAATTGAAGGACAGGTGGGTTTTACGAATCCATCGGACGGGCGCTTTAAGTATAATATAACCGAAAGCGACGTTAAAGGACTCGACTTTATTAAGAGGCTAAGACCGGTAGTTTACAATTTCGATACGAAGAAGTTTGAGGAGTTTTTAATAAGGGGTCTGCCGGCTGATGAACAAAAAGCGCGCCTGGAGGGAAGGGACTTCACTGGGTCGTCATCTATCCGCCAAAGCGGTTTTATTGCCCAGGAAGTTGAGCAGGCAATGAAAACCAGCGGCTACGATTTTAATGGCTTGCACAAGCCCGAAAACGAAAATGATAATTACGGTATTACCTATGGGCAATTTGTTGTGCCGTTAGTAAAGGCCGTACAGGAACAGCAGGAAATGATTGAGGCACAAAAAGGCGCCATTGAGGAATTGAAAAAGCAGAATGAATTAATGATAAAGGAAATTGAGGCCTTGAAGAAGAAGTAATAACACCGGTAGTTGGTATTAATAAGGATTTAGACTGAGAAAATATGTACAAGTATGACTAAAGCAATATACGCTGAGGGGGCGAGTAGTGGCATGGTGAACAGAAACGCTAAAACTTATCTCCACAAAGGCACAATGCTGATGTTTCTTTTAATTACCGCTGCGGCGGGGTATGGACAATATTGCCTTCCAACCTACCAAACGGCAACTTGCATATCGGGCGATTATATTAGTGGGGTTCAGTTTAATACTATAAATAATCAAAACACCGGCTGTCCGGGTTCGGGGGCAAATTACAGCGATTTTACAGGGTCGATATGCACCAGCGTTTGCCCGGGCTCAAGCTATCAAATAACCATTACCAATAACGCTACTAACGGCGAGTATATGGCTGTTTGCATTGACCTGAATGAAAACGATGATTTCTCGGACCCAGGAGAGTTTTTCCCCATTGGTTATGCTCAGCCAGGTGCTAACATAAGCGCCAACATTATTATACCACCAACTGCAATGCCGGGCAACTCGAGACTAAGAGTGTTTTGCCAAGGAGCCAACGTAACGTTGACCCAAAGTGATGTTTGCGGCAACCTATCCACCGGCGAAGTGCAGGACTACTGCCTTAATATTAACTTACCTGTTACCGTTAATTTAGGAAGCAATATTACCCAGTGTGGGGGTAGTGTAACGTTAGATGCGGGTAACGCGGGGTCCGGTTATTCCTGGTCGGATGCATCAACCAGCGAAACTTTATTGGTCAGTACAAGCGGTACGTATAGCACCACCGTTACAAATGCCAACAGTTGCTCGGCATCGGCATCAGTAAACGTGTATATTAAACCGGTGCCCGTTGTGGCGCTGGGGTCCAATGTAAAACAATGCGGTGGCACCGTTACTTTAGATGCCGGAAATGCAGGCCAAACGTTTTTGTGGAACAATGCCGCAACTACCGAATCGATAACCACTAGTAGTAGCGGTAACTATGTAGTAACCGTTACAAATGTTAGCAGTAGTTGCACCGCCAGTAGCCGTGTTAGGGTTACTATTGACACCATTCCGGTGGTTAACCTTAATGCAGTACTACCTAAATGCGGAGGCTTTGACACTTTAAATGCAGGTGACATTGGTTCAAGTTATGCATGGTCTGATGGCTCAACTGGTCAAACGCTGATAGTAAACAGCAGCGCCATTTATCGGGTTACGGTAACCGATGGCAATACATGTACTGCGTCCGCTTCAGAAAACGCTACCATTCATCCGCTGCCGGTGGTTACGCTAAACATCCAGCAAAACGTTTGTAACACGCTGGCCAATTTCAATTTATACGGAGGTAGTCCAATGGGTGGAACATACTACGTTGACCACATAGCAGATACTGCATTCAATACCATTGACGCGGGAATACTAGGTCATCATATTACTTACATCTACACCGATACTTTGGGATGTTCAGATTCTGCCACAACATATATTACCGTGCGCAAGCATCCGTTTATTACCACGCTTAACTTCCCTCCTACTTGCGCCGGTTCTGCAACTATTAACCTCGATGATTATTTTACCCCCGCCGGTGGGGTTTACTCAGGATTGGGAGTTAGCACACACTACTTTTACCCACCCTTAAGCGGGCCGGGAAAGGATACGATTATAGATATTGTTACTGACAGTTATGGCTGCACGGATACTTCCATTTTTCCGGTAACGGTTAATTCTTCAGTCAAGGTTTCGCTGGCTCCGAGTGTTTTGACCAACGCAATATGCGCAGGACAAACAGTTTCATTTACAGCTTTGGGTGCTTCGAACTACCAGTTTTTCATCAATGGCATTGCACAGGATAGTATGTCGGTAGCCAATACATTTAGCACTTTTGCATTGCAAAACAACGATGCTGTAACGGTTGTAGGCACCAATACCTGCTCGGCAGATACAGCTATAGCGATAGGTTTCAATGTTTATCCGCTTCCGGTCGTATCTGCTGGAAATGATACATCCATCTCTTTAGGCCAATCGCTGCAACTAAATACGGTAGCAAGCGGCTCGGGCTTATTGGTTTACCAATGGAACCCTGCCGGGTTATTGAATGTTGGAAACATACCCGACCCTCTTTACTCGGGCACTGCTGATTCTGTAGTTTTTACGGTAGTAGTATCTGATACTTATGGCTGCATAGACTCTGACCAGGTAACGGTACACGTTGTTGTACCGGACGCGGTACAATTACCTAACATTATTACCCCCGATGGTAACGGCAAAAACGATACCTGGAAAGTAAACAGCAGGGTTGACCTTACCGGTTCAAAGCTTGTAATTTTTAACCGTTGGGGAGAAACCGTTTACCATGCCGAAAATTACAATAACGACTGGGGAGGCACTTACAACACCGGTGAGAAACTGCCGGATGGAACCTACTACTATGAATTCCAGGTGCCATCGCAAAACAATCATTTATATAAAGGCGCTATTAATATTTTAAACGGAGGAGCGAAATAGTCATTATGAAAAAACTCTTTTTAATAAGCTTATTGGCCATAGGAGTAACTGCGCAAATGCGGGCACAGCAATTGCCTTTATATAGCCAGTTATACTTTATGCGCATGCTTTATAACCCGGCGCTTACCGCTTATAATGGCAGTAGTAATCTATATGGCTTTTACCGCGACCAGTGGACAGATATACCCGGCCACCCGGTTACTGCAGGCGCCGTAGGGGAAGTTAGTTTATGGAAAGACCAGATAGGAACAGGGTTTCATTTATACGAAGACAATACAGACATTATACACCGTATTAACGCACAGGTTTATTACGCCCAAAAAATAAAGCTAGCCAAAGATCATACACTATCGCTGGGAGTTTCTCTAGGTATTACCGAAACGCATATTGACTTTAATAACGTAACCGCTGCGGATGGTGATGATGAAGGTATTGCCCAGGGAACCAAGACCGGTGCCGCTTTTGCCATGAATATTGGCCTTGCATACCAATGGAAAAAGCTAACCGTCAGCTTCGCTATACCACAGGTAATAAATACTCAGGCGAGATTAATAAGCCAGTTACACGAGAGTGATTACCTTAACTCACGTAGCTTTTTAGGGGGCGCCAGCTATGAATTCAGCTTTGCAAAAGAGAAGTTTAATATTGAGCCAGGTGTATTGGTAAAGGGAATGCCCGGCTTGCCGGTACAGATTGATGGCGATGTAACAGCCAACTATAAACGCTTCGTGTTTTTAGGCGTAGGGTACCGGTCGGCTTATGGGGTTGGAGTAAATGCAGCCGTTCGCATCAGTAAAATATTTACAATAGGTTACGCTTATGAATATCCCATTATCCCCCATCTGAACTATGCTATCACACATGGCACACATGAACTGATGGTAGGAATTAGCTTCGATACCTGGATGAAGAAGAAACCTGCAAGCAAGACTGACGACAGACAGGAGAAAATGGAAGGTGGCTTGGGTAAAAAAATTGATTCGCTGATTCAAAAGATAAACCACCTTGATAGTGTGTTGGACGCTAATAAGCTTACACAGCAACAGCTTGATAGCGCGCGCCAAAGCCTTGATGCGATATTGGCCAAGAACATGCAACAGGATGAACAGATAAAGGAGCTATCGGACAGAATGGATAAAATGCGGACCCAGTTTAAGGACAGCCTTGATAATATGGCTAAGTCGTACCGCCAACGGGTTAAAGATAACCCACCGGTTAATTTCCCCTCATCCGTCAATCGAGATACGAGAGCAGTGGAGGGCGAGATATACCGGTTGAACAACGTAGAGTTTAATTTGAACAGTAGCTATCTCAAAAAGGAATCGTACCCCCAGCTGGATAACGTAATTACCTTCCTTCAGTTAAACCCCGGCATACATATCCGTATTGTAGGCCATACCGATTCAATTGCCTCGCCTAAGTACAACCAATGGCTAAGCGAGCGCAGAGCGATGGCTGTTTATGACTACTTACTTGGCAAAGGCATTTATGGCGACCGGTTGGTTTACATCGGCTTTGGCGAAAAAGTGCCCATTGCCGATAACGCTACCGAAGCCGGTAGGGCAACTAACCGCAGGGTCGAGTTCGAAATCGTCAAGTAAACTCAGGTACCATTTGCCTACTAACCAACCACAGACTTGCATTTTTCATGCATGAAAAATACCGTCATAATTTTGCCTGCATGGTTACCATTTTTCATTTTGTAAACCATCTTTTTTAAAAATAACGTGTAATAAACTTATTATCATATAGTTACAAAAATGGTGGGTGTAAACCATTTACGTAAATGCTATGCAAGTTTGTTGCAAGTCTTTTCGGGGTGTTTAATATAATTGCTGGCCTAATACCTTTGGTCAGTATCAACCGGTGGCGGCGTGTAGCGGCGTTGTTGCGTTTTTTGTTGTGTAGTATTTTTACCTCCGGCTTCAAATTTCCAGCCAACAGTAAGCAAAATGGTAGATGAGTTATAAATACTGTTTACCGGGTAATTATAATTGCTCATTTGCACCGTGGCATCTTTCGACCAGCCGTAAACATAAGCTACATCAGCATAAAAATGCTTTAACCGCACTCCAATACCGGCACTAATGGCGTTTCTTACATCATTATAACCTGCGGTAACTTGTTGTCCGCTTTTGTATGGTGAAGAAGAGAAAGAATAACCAGCCCGCAACCTTACAATCTTAATAGCCGCTTCAACACCGGCGTGTATGGTATGGGTATAGGTATAAGTACTCTTCATCCCATCGTTATAATACGTTTGGTAATTCAGCGAATCGTTTGGAACATGTATACGTTGCGCACCCAGGTTCTGCAATTCATAATCAACCGAAATAAATCCAAATTGTTTGTAGTAAAAACTAGCACTAAAAACGCCTTTCATAGGGGTGCGAAATCCATATTGAAAGGTAGGCAAATTAGCAGGGCCACTTACATTGTAAACCGCGGTATCTTCACTAAAATTAAGTGTGTAATCTTCGTGTATAGCATACCAGGTAGGCAGGTGATAAGCTGCACCAACCCGCATCCACGGAAAAGGCCTGTAGATAAGGCCGATTATTCCGTTAAAGCCATAACCCGACTCGGAAATTACAGTGTTCATAGAGTAATCCTGTATCTGGTTGGTTTGCGGTGAGGTAGGAGTTTCGGAAATAGTGCTTGATACACTATACCCCAAAATCGGAACAGCTAAATCAACACCCAAATAAAGTTTATCGAGCAGGTTAAAACCAAACGCAGCATCAATACGATTAATGCCACCTCTTGTTTCAATATCTCCATGTTGTAAAACAGGGGCCTTCACGTTACTGAAATAGGATCCTCCATTGATATTTTGCCCAATTAAATTGGTAAGGCTGGCAATCTGCACTTCGGGCGCGAAAGAGGTTGCTGGTTGGTGGTAATAATTCATCAGGTCAACGTACCCGTCAATTAATGATTTATTGGTATTGGTAGCGCCGTATGTTTGGCTACGCGTAAAAATGCCCTGTTGCTGAAAATTAAGTGCAAACGAAAAAGCCCTTAATACAGGCTCAGCGTTATCATCCCCTTTCTTTTTATAAAGCTTGCTAAACTCAAATCCACCCTGGGCCAAAAAGAATGCAGGCTTGTGAACAAAAGTATGGCTGCCATCATAAATGCCTTCGTTATTACCTATTTGAACCAGTGGGGTGATCGAAAAATCGGTTGAGCGATATAAACCCAGCCCGGCAGGATTAATGCTGATACCACCCATATCTGCACCTACTGAGCCGTATGCTCCACCGGAGCCGGCTGTGCGGGCAGTACCGCTAAGGCCTGTACGGCACCATGATGCAGTAGCATCAGCAGGGATATTTTGTGCAAACGAAAAACGGCTTAATAGTAAAAGTGCTACAACAAATTTTGTCCTCATCATTACGTAAGTTCTATTGCGAAAAAAACGGAACCCTTTTTAGAGATTCCGTTTTCTAATTATTTTATGCTATCGTTTAACGATGTCCTCCACCGCCCCCACCTGAATGGCCCCCACCGCCGCCGCCGCTTGAATGGCTTCCGCCACCGCCGCTATTTCCTCCATGGCTTCCGCCGCTGTTTCCACCGCTATAACCGCCGTGGTATCCACCACTGTTACCGCCAGAATTGTGAGCCGGCGCCTGCGAACTTCTTGATTGCGAATAGTTACCACCATTGCTATGGCTTTGATAGTTGCCACCTTGTTGTGCAGGCTGGCTATGTTGCTGTGCAGATTGCCCACCTCTTGGTTGGCTTGAATATGCCTGGCTTTGCGATACCCCGTTATTGTTATGCGCACCGGCGCCCGACTTATTATTGTTCCAACCACTTGGTGCAACCGCTTTCCAACCACTATTAGAATTTACTGCCTGGGCTTTTCCCGATTGAGACGCACGATTATTTACCTGGTTACTTTCGGCATGAGCGTAACCTCCGGAGTTAAAGCCCGAATGGCCTGTAATTCCGGTTCCATGTGCCGTAAGGCCACTGCGGTTGCCAAAGTAATAACCGTTATTGGCAAGTCCATAACCGGTACCAAAGGTGTGCCCATAGCCAAAGCCATGTCCGTAACCCCAACCTCTGCCATATCCGCCGTAACCCCATCCTCTACCATAGCCATATCCATAATAACCGCACATGCCATAAGGGCTATACCATGGGCTGTACCAGCCACCTATGCCCCAACCCAAATTCCATCCCCAATATTCGCCGTAGTAAGGATAACCATAACCTAAACCGCCAAATCCATAACCGCCCCAGCCCCAATAATACGCCGGTGTGTAAGCATAATCATAATAACCAAGACCCATTCCGCAACCTCCGCCATAAAAGCGCTCTAGTTGCGATGAGTAATTATTATCGCTGTAGTAGTTGTTATTTATAGTATTACCGTTGCTATCAACGTATGTTTTGCTTGATTGCAATTTGTAATCGCCCGATTGGTAGCCATCAGGGGTTTGCTGGTTGCTATAATTCTGACTTCCCCGATTTTCCTGGTTCGAACTATTGGCATTGCCCTTATCGTTGCCCGGAGAATAATATGCATCATCGCTATTTTGAGCACCGGCATTCAGCACCAAAAATATATTGAAGCAAAAGGTTGCTATAAAAACTACGATTAGGCGTTTCATAAGTCTCCGGTTTTGGTTGGTTTGACAAATTTAGTTTAAAAGAGTTTAAGCCCCCTCAACGATTTTGATATTTTTGACGAATTATTAACAGTAAACATCATTATTAACAATATTACCTGATAACAATCAATTAAACCTCTACTAATATAACAATGGCCAAAGAAATTACATCAAAACTTAACGATTATTCACAGTGGTATAACGACCTGGTAATTAAAGGCGGATTAGCAGATCATAGCAGTGTGCGCGGGTGCATGGTTATTAAACCATACGGTTATGCTATTTGGGAAAAAATGCAAGCCGCGCTCGATAAAATGTTTAAAGACACCGGACACGTTAACGCTTACTTTCCGCTGTTTATACCTAAAAGTTTTTTGAGCAAAGAAGCCTCGCATATTGAAGGCTTTGCCAAGGAGTGCGCCGTGGTAACACATTACCGGTTAATTAACGACCCAAATGGCAAAGGCGTTATTGTAGACCCTGATGCTAAGTTGGAGGAAGAATTAATTGTTCGCCCTACCTCTGAGACTATAATCTGGAATACCTATAAAAACTGGATACAATCATATCGTGATTTGCCATTATTAATTAACCAGTGGGCTAACGTGGTACGTTGGGAAATGCGCACCCGTTTGTTTTTGCGCACGGCAGAGTTTTTATGGCAAGAAGGGCACACCGCACACTCAACTGCAAAAGAAGCAGTTGAAGAAACGGAAAGAATGCTTGATGTGTATGCAACTTTTGTTGAAGAATTTATGGCCTTGCCTGTATTGAAAGGAAAGAAAACACCTAACGAAAGATTTGCCGGTGCCATTGATACTTATTGCATTGAAGCCATGATGGGCGATGGACAAGCTTTGCAGGCTGGTACTTCGCACTTTTTGGGGCAAAACTTCGCTAAAGCTTTTGATGTTCAGTTTTTGAATAAGGAAGGTAAATTGGAATATGTATATGCTACCAGCTGGGGCGTTTCAACGCGTTTGATTGGTGCGCTAATTATGGCGCACAGCGATGATGATGGGTTGGTATTGCCTCCTAAAATGGCGCCTTTGCAAGTGGTGATAGTGCCTATTTTTAAAGGTGAAGAAGATTTGAATAAGTTGCAGGAAAAATGCGAGCCTTTGATGAAGGAATTAAAGGCCAAAGATATTTCGGTAAAGCTTGATACCGATGATACCAAGCGCCCCGGCTTTAAATTTGCTGAGTATGAACTAAAAGGCGTACCGGTTAGATTAGCTATGGGTATGCGCGATTACGAAGCAGGCACTGTTGAAGTAGCACGCCGCGATACGAAAGAAAAATCATCGCAAAAGTTTGATGGTATTGGTACTTACATAGAAAACCTGCTAACAGAAATACAGCAGAACATTTACAACAAAGCCAAAGCCTTCCGCGATGCAAACATTCGCGAAGTAAATAGCTGGGATGACTTTTTGAAGACCATTGAACAGCCCGGCTTTATATCAGCCCATTGGGATGGAACATCAGAAACTGAAGAAAAAATTAAAGAATTAACGAAGGCAACTATCCGCTGCATACCACTCAACAATCCTCAGCAAGATGGTGTTTGTGTATTTAGTGGCAAGCCTAGTAAAGAAAGGGTTATTTTTGCAAGAGCCTATTAATACAATGGAACGCTGATTTTTTATGATGCTTATGGTGCATTATGATTTATGAAAGGGTTTTAAATTCATTTTTTATTTATGTAGTTATTCTTCTAATCATTCCTCAATCATAAAAATCATAACAAATCAGCGTTCTATAAATAATAACCTATGAAAGAAAGATTTTTGAATGCATTCCGCAATTGGGTGCCTGAGACCGAGATGACAGTAAAAGTAAGGTTTGTAAAAAAAGGAACTGATACACCTTTAACCGGCGATAACTATACCGTTAGGTTATACGACCGTGAAATTTTTCAGGATGATGAATACCTGGGCCATGCACAGCTAAACGAACGTGGTGAGGCGCACATTCACTTCTCTCCTACCGATATTAGAAACTATCATTTGGGTTTTGAAGAACTACCTGACCTTTACATTTTACTTTTTGATGGTGACGTGGTTCATTACCAAAGTAAGGTTTGGGAAAATGTAGATTTTGAAAAGCTGGGACTGCTTGATATTAATGAAGGCGAAGTGCTAAACTTTGGCACTTTTTATGTGGACTAATCAAAGGAAATAGAACGCTGATTAGTTATGATTTTTATGATAAAATTCAGTGATTATTTTTCTAAATTTCCTTAATTGAGTTGTTGTGAAATAATTTTCAGCTTCCGGAATTTGGTACGTTGTATTGGGATCATAAACATCATAAAAAATCAGCGTTCCATTGTATTAACCCCTCTCTAACACCACAAAATCAAAATGGTATTTGTGTTTTTCATCGGCCCAGTGGGTTTCGGTGCTAACCACTTTCCAATACTCATTTAATATATCGGGCGAAAAAGTATCTGCTTCAATAAAAGTGGCGTGTACTTTGGTAAGATATACTTTATCGGTTTTAGGAAATACCTGCTTGTAAATTTCACCTCCGCCGATAACCATTAGCTCAGTTTCTCCGGCTTTTTTCGCTACCGTAATACCTTCATCCAAATCCTTCACAACAACGGCCCCGTCTGCTTTAAAATCCTTTTGGCGGGTAACTATAATATTAACCCGGTCGGTAAGTGGCCTGAACTTTGGGGGAATGCTCTCCCACGTTTTTCTGCCCATTAATACATGATGGCCGGTAGTTACCTCTTTAAAATACTTCATGTCTTTGGGCAAATGCCATAGCAGAGCACCGCCTGCGCCTATGGCATTGTTATCTGATACTGCAACAACAATTGAAATTTTCATAAAAGCTCTTTTACTTTAACCTATGCGCTAAAGTAAGCTTTAATGTTAATTCAATTAAACGTGCAATAAAGGGCTAATCTGAAAAAACTGTTTAGTTTTAAATCACAAAACCAAAACAATATGGACCAAAAAATGATGGTAAACCTGGCCGCAGCTGCTGTGCCGGTGCTTGTTGGTGCAATATGGTATAATCCCTATTTGCTGGGCGCGTTATGGAGCAATACTGCAGGCATTGCTAAAGAAAAAATGACCGGTAGCAAACTGGCTATTACCGTTGTGCTAAGCTACATTGCCGGTTATTACATTGCACGTTCATTAGGCTCCATCGTTATACATCAGCACGGCATTTATTCAATGCTGGCAGGTGAGCCCGAGATGCAGGACAAGGGATCGGCATTGGCAATTACGGTGCAGGGGTTAATGGATAAATATGGGCATAACTTCCGCACCTTTAAGCATGGCGCATACCATGGTATGTTTATGGGGCTATGGGTTATTTTGCCTGTGCTGGTTATTATTGGTTTTATGGAATGCAAAAAGATAAGCTGGATATTAATACATGCTGCCTTTTGGGTTATTTGCCTGGCATTAATGGGTGGTATTGTTTGCGAGTATATGCCGTAAAAAGCGCCATAGAATATCGAATAATGAATATCCAATTTTGAATATTGAAATGAATTCGTTTTTTGCATTAAAATCAATTTACCCGTTCATGAAAAAAGCAATTTTTCTTCTCTTCGTTTTATGTGGAATGATTTCGTTAAATACTCAAGCACAGGCTTCGGATACCGCGCAAGCTGCGGCGGTAGATTCTGCCAAACTAACGTCCGCGGTACAGGCTGCGCCCTTTAACGTTGATTCGGCCACGGAGCATTGGTTGAATACGCTTACGCCTGCCCAGCGTGCAAAATCTGACGCTTATTTTGAAGGGGGTTATTGGTTACTACTTTGGAACACATTGTACGCCGTTTTAATTGGTGCCATCTTTTTGTTAACCGGTTTATCGGGCCGAATTAAAAAACCGGTTAGCAGGTTTGGAAATGTGAATGTTCAAAACCTGTTTTACGGGGTTATTTATATCCTGCTTTCATGGGTGCTTTTATTTCCCATGAATGTTTACCAGGGCTATTGCAGGGAACATAAATATGCTTTATCGAATTTAAGTTTTGGTGCGTGGTTACAGGAAGACTTAATAGGCCTGGCTATAATGACGGTATTTGGCAGTATTATATTGGTGCTGGTTTATATAGCCATGCGCCGTGCCGAAAAAAGATGGTGGCTTTGGGGTGCAGGTATTTGTATAGCATTTGGTGCCTTTGCCGCTTTTATTGCACCGGTGTGGTTGAGCCCTTTATTTAATAAATATCAACCACTGGCCGAGGGGCGGTTAAAAACAGAAATCCTTTCACTGGCCCGTGCAAACAGCATACCTGCTGAGAATGTTTATCAATTTGATGCCTCAAAACAAAGCGACCGTGTAAGTGCCAATGTTAGCGGATTTGGAAGCACAACCCGTATTTCGTTAAACGATAATTTACTGCGCCGTTGCACACCGGCCGAAATTAAAGGCGTAATGGGGCATGAAATGGGGCATTACGTAATGAACCACGTTTACAAAGGTTTGCTGGAAACGGCAGTATTTTTAGTAATACTTTTTGCACTGGTTAATTTTCTATTTCAACTGATGCTGAGCAAATATGGCCACCGGTTCGGTATCAAATCCATAGCGGATATTGCCGGCCTGCCGTTGTTGGTGGTTTTGTTTACTATAGTATCGTTTGTGTTTACCCCTGTAAGCAACACAATGGTACGCACACAGGAAACCGAGGCAGATATGTTTGGATTAAATGCTGCACGTGAACCGGATGGTGAAGCACATGTTGACATGATGCTATCGGAATACCGTAAAATTGACCCGGCTTATTGGGAAGAAGTTATTTTTTACGACCACCCCAGCGGACGTAACCGGGTACACATGGCCATGCAATGGAAGGCAGAACATTTAAAGGATTGTAAATAGTATTTTGCTATGCACAGGTTGAAATATGTTATTGCATCTACGGTTGTTTTGTTTCTTACATCCTTTGCCCCACAGGATTTACCAAAAACTTTTACCGACCTGCTCAGTCGCGCGGATATGATGTTTGAAGCGCCTAAAGACCTGGTACCGACGCCGGTAGTTTTTAACCATGCAATGTCGTACGAATACGCTTTAAAATACCCGGATAAAAATTTTGAGATACGGTATGCAGTAAGGCCTGCCGATAATTTATGGAAGGAATATTATGCTGCGGAAAAGAACAAGAAGAAGGGAGATATAAATATTAGCCCCGATAGTATGTACACGGCAGCATTTCAAAGCATTATTGCCAATGCGTCTAACGGAGAGTATCCAAAAATTACGGAGTTTCAAAAGGCAGCGGTAAAGGCTGAATTTAACGCCGACTGGGGAGGGACTGCTTTCCTACATCCCAGAAAAGAGTTTGGGCAGGATTATAAGTATTGCATGGTTGTGGCTATTCATAAAAATAAAGCCGGTGATGCTTACATATTTTATCTTTCCGATTCGGAAAATGAGTTTAGCGATACAGGATTTAAAGAACATGTGCTACCTGCATTTTACTCATTACTATTTAACAAGCTATAATTAATACGAGGAAGTTGAAAACAATTGGTATAGCATTATCGGGCGGTGGGGCAAGAGGTATTGCCCATTTGGGTGTATTAAAAGCGTTAAAGGAGTTTGGAGTAAAACCGGATGTTTTATCGGGTAGTAGTGCCGGTGCTATGGTGGCCGCGTTTTACGCTGCGGGCTACGATGATGAACAGATTATGAAAGTTACCACGGGCAGCAGGTTTTTTAGCCTGGCGCATTTTCATATTGGCAAAACTGGTTTGTTTGATATGAAGTCGTTTGAAGAGATTTATCATAATTATTTTCGCGAAAACTCTTTTGAGGCCTTATCCATTCCCATTCACATTGCGGCAACTGATATAGTGCACGGAGTAAGCAAATATTTTTCGACAGGAGATTTAGCAAAATGCATTATGGCATCATCGTGCGTCCCCACTGTATTTGAACCGGTTGAATACGATGGCACCTTGTTGCTTGACGGCGGCATTTTAAATAACTTACCTATTGAGCCTTTGATTGGTAAATGCGATAAACTGATTGGCATCCATGTAAATAGTATGCGCACCGACCAGGATAATATCTCGATGAAAAACCTGCCCGACCGCACCTTTCATTTAGCCATCAGCCAACGCGAAAGGGCCAAAGCAAGTAAGTGCGACCTTTTTATAGAACCGGTAAACATGAGTCAATTCGGCATGTTTGAAATTAACCATGCTGAAGAGATTTATAAGTATGCGTACGAGTATACTAAGGGCATGAAAGCGGAGATTGAGAATTTCATGGCCGGTTAACAACTTACGCTAGATAATGATAAGTGCAGTAGAATTTAAAAAACAAATTTCAAAACCACTAGCAGAAGCCCTTAGAAGTTTTGGCTTTAAAGGCTCAGGTTTCAATTATTTGATGGACACCGAGCATTTTGTTTTTACCATTGGCATTCAAGCGAGCCGGGATGGTGGAAAATGTTCCGCTGAGTTTGGATTTCAGCCCAAAAGTATTGATACCGATGGTTCCAGGACTCTGGATTTCAAGAAATTAAAATATTATGACTGCGAATTTCGAACACGTCTTGCCCCCATCGGAGAGAGCAACCACTGGTGGCAATATGCCAGCAATGAACACGATAATCTGGAATTAGCTAATCAAATTATTGGCGTTGTGAAAAATCAAGCAATTCCTTTTATCCAACGATTTCAAGAAAACCCCAATCTTCTTGAAAGTATTGAAGTTCCAGGACCACATGACAAGGGTATACGCATTCCTGACATATTACTTGAAATGAGATTCGGCTTAACTGCAATAAGATGGCCATGGGTTTTGGCGAAAGCATTATCAATCACAAATCCTGTAAAGGCAAGAGCTTTTGCAAAATATGGCTTATCCAAAGCTCCCAATTCGGGTCTTAGGTGGGATTTTGAAGAAATTTTAGCATTAGTAGAAGAAAAAGGCGCCTGATTTCGCTAAACAATTCGGTTGGCATCAAAACGGTCGCATCGGTTTATTTCAAAGTTTCAGGAGCTTTGCTATTAAGCTTTATTTATCCACCTTAGCGAAGTATCATCCATTGTTATATGCAACATTACGATTACATAGTTATTGGTGCCGGTTACGCCGGATTAACCGCTACCCGAAAATTGATTCAAGCCAATAAGAAAGTGCTTTTGCTCGAAGCCCGTGACCGGGTTGGTGGCCGTGTTTATACCAAGACGCTCGACAACGGAAGCTATGTTGATTTAGGAGGTGCATGGGTTGGCCCTTCACAGGATAAAATTTATGAACTGGCCCACGAGTTTGGTGTTGAAACTTTTAAAACTTACGACACCGGCAAAAGTACCATAGTTATTAGCGGCAAGGTTAAAAGATACAAAGGCATTATCCCTCCGCTACCGGTGGGTGCTTTACTAAGTCTTGATTTTGCCATGAAAAAAATGAACCGGTTATCTAAAACTATCAACTTAGAAAAACCGTGGTTATCACCCGATGCGGAGCATTATGATTCCATGACTTTGGAAACCTGGATGCGTAAGGAAATGAATTTTGCCACAGCGCGTGCATTATTCAAAATAGCGGCTGAATCAATATGGGCTTGTCACCCGAATGAAATTTCGATGCTACATGCGCTGTTCTACACCAAAAGTGGAAGAGATTTAGATACGCTGATAAATATTAAAGATGGTGCGCAGGAAGAAAGGTTAATGGGGGGTGCTCAACAACCCGCACTGCGGTTGGCCGAAACGTTTAAAGAACATATTCGCCTCAACTCAGTAGTAAAAACAATTTTGCAGGAAGGTGATAAGGTTATAGTGAAGGGAGTGGATTTTGAATTTTCGGCTAATAGAATTGTGGTGGCCTTACCTCCGGCCCTTGCCGGACGCATAAATTATTACCCTCTAATGCCTGCCAACCGCGACCAATTAACGCAACGCATACCCATGGGCACTGTTACCAAGGCCTTTGCTATTTACGATAAACCTTTTTGGCGCGAGGCAGGTTTAAACGGACTTTCGGCAACGGATGACGGGCATACCACAGTAACATTTGATAACTCGCCAAAAGACGGTAGCAAGGGGATTATGATGGGTTTTGTGTTAGCTAATCAAGCCAGAGATTTTTCTACACTTAGCGCCGAAGCCCGTCGCGATAGCATACTTAAAAGTTTTGCCACCTTTTATGGCGAAAAAGCGCTTAACCCCATTCAATACCTCGACCATAGTTGGGCGGAGGAGGAATTTACCAGGGGATGTTACGCAGGTGTAATGCCAACGGGCGCGTGGACATCGTTGGGAAAATCTTTGCGTGAACCAGTTGGCCGGATACACTGGGCCGGCACTGAAACTTCGGATATATGGAATGGGTATATTGACGGGGCGATACGTTCAGGAGAGAGGGTGGCGAAGGAAATTCTGGAAGCGCAGGGAAATTAAAAACTATTGCTTAACGAATTTGCAAGATTGCACCTGGTTATTTAGTTCATACCTTAACAAATAAACGCCGGCAGCAAATTGCGAGATAGAAATTTCATTTTGCGCGGTTAAACTACTATAAACACTTTGGCCAAGGCAATTAAATATTTCAATTTTCACAGCTTCACTTGTAAGGTCGGTATTCAATATCCTTATAGAATTGTTTGCTGGATTTGGATAAACCGACAACGTGCGATTATCTGTTATATCGACTACAGATGAAGGGTTTTCAGAAAGAGACGGGCCGGCAATTCGCCATAAATCAACACGATGATTATCACCATAAAGCGCCAATGCACCAAAATACAGATCGCCGTTAAATGCCTGAAAAGTAGCCGCTGGCACCAGTATTGCCGAATCATTGCCGAATGCCACTTTAATTTGAAAGGTCCCTGAATCTGTTCCATCACTCATCCACAAAGGCGAATCTTGTAGTGCAGTATCCCACGTATTAAAATACAGGTGATGGTTAAATGCCGTAAAATTTTCATAACCACCGGCGTAAGGATAGTTTTCAATCGTTTTTACCAGCCTGACATTAGTATCAGTACCATCAGTTTGATATAGCGACGCACCGTAAATGTCGTTCGCCATAAAATAGAGCTTATTATCCATCACTGAATAACCGTAAGCAATTGGGCCAAATGCCGCATTTTCAGTATAGGTTTTAAAAATTTTGGTACCCAAAGGTGTGCCATCTGTAACCCAAATGTTCCATACAGTACTCATTCTTTCGCGGCCGCTAAAATAATAGCGTCCTTTATAGTAAGTCATTTCGGGAGTGTAAACACCCGGTGACGAATCAACATGCTGAAGCATTTGAGTGCCCGCCACTGTGCCATCAGTCACCCATAAATCAGTTTCCATTTCTCCATTTCCCGTAGCAAAAAACAAGGTCAGATTGTTCAATGTATCCATCGGGTCAATTTGCGGGCTAAAGCTGTTCAAGGCACTAAGCATCACCGGGTTGCTATCTACACCGTTACTTACCCATAAAGCTGACGTACCCTGGGCATTATCGGATACAATAAAGATTTTATTATTACTTATACAGTAGTAATTAACAATTCCATACCCACCGGCGTTAACCAATTCCGATCTCCCGGTGTTCTCAGTAGTACCATCAGTATACCATAACTCAGTACCTAAGTACGATTGGTTAGTTTGAAAAAACAAAAAATTACCAAAAACACTGAGATTATCAATTGCCTTATCGGGGCTGAAACCATTGGACCAAACTAATTGCGTACCAGCCTCACTTCCATCTGTTACCCAAAGAGAGTTCCCATTTACACTATCATATGCTGCAAAATAAAGTCGATTGTTAAACCGTACAATTTGATTAACGCCGCCGTCAGTGCCCGGGAACGTTTGGAAAAGACGGGTGGATGAAGTATCGCCATTAGTAATCCAAAGGTCTGTATTGTAGGTATTGCTCCAAGTCCTGATAAAGAGGTTATTATTGATTGAAGCACCAGGCTCAGGCGCATTCCATCCCGACTGTGGACAAGCTTTGAACAATTCTGGGTGTTGCGCCTGGGAGTGAATCAACATGAAAAATGTGATTACGAAGAGAATTACCTTTTTCATGCTTTCCTGATTATCCGTGCTAAACGAAGTTACAACGCTTTTATTTTATACTATTTAAAAATACTGAATTGTCCGGCAAACTCAATCTTTTGCACAATCAACTACCTTCCTAATGCTTCTTAGCCTCATTAAGGCCTTAGTGGTTAACTTCCTACACAACCTAAAAAACAAAAACTGCGTATAAATGTTACTGTTTAGCAAGTTAGGCTTTAAATTGAGCCGATTTTAAATTAGATTAGAAGCATGGAAGGCACGCAGGTTATTGATATTGATGGTGAAAAAAAGTTGATTTTAAAGGAGTACCGTGGATTATTGCGTTCATTAAAAAAGAACGTTTCGCTACAGGAAAAAAGGATGGTTCGTAAGGCATTTGAGCTTGCCATGGAGAGCCACAAGGATATGCGCCGTAAGTCGGGCGAGCCTTATGTACTTCACCCCCTTGCAGTTGCCAAAATAGTAAGTGAAGAAATTGGATTGGATGCTACTTCGGTGGCCTGTGCTTTGCTGCACGATGTTGTTGAAGATACTGAAGTTACCCTTGAGGAAATTGAGCGCACATTCAATAAAGAGGTTGCCAAGATAGTTGATGGCCTCACCAAAATATCGGGCGTATTCGACCTTAACTCGTCTATACAGGCCGAAAACTTCAGAAAGCTACTGCTTACCCTTAACGATGATATACGGGTAATCCTTATCAAGCTGGCTGACCGTTTACACAACATGCGAACGCTGGATTCGCTGAAACGAGAGAAGCAGTTGAAGATTGCCAGCGAAACACTTTACCTGTATGCCCCACTAGCGCATCGCATGGGTTTGTATGCCATTAAGACGGAGATGGAAGATTTGTCCTTGAAGTTTACCGAGCCCGATCTTTACAAAGACATTGCCCGTAAACTGAATGAAACCAAGCGTGAGCGTACCAAATTTATTGCCGATTTCATTTTGCCATTAAAGCAGGAATTGGAGAAGCGCGATTTTGTTTTTGATATATATGGCCGCCCTAAAAGTATCTTTTCAATTTACAACAAGGTTAAAAACAAGGGCGTTCCGTTTGAAGAGATTTACGATTTGTTTGCCATTCGTATCATTTTAAAATCGCCACCGGATAAGGAGAAGAGCGATTGTTGGGGCGTATACTCGGCCATTACAGATATTTACCATCCTAACCCCGACAGGTTGCGCGATTGGTTAAGCAATCCCAAGGCCAACGGTTATGAGGCCCTGCACACTACTGTTATGAGCAACCAGGGTAAGTGGGTTGAAATACAAATACGTACCGAGCGAATGAATGAGATTGCCGAAAAAGGTTTTGCGGCGCATTGGAAATACAAAGAAGGTAGTGCGGATGGTGTGCTTGACGAATGGTTGAATAAAATACGTAACGTACTAAGCAATACCGACACCTCAGCCCTTGAGGTGGTGCACGATTTTAAATATGAACTTTTAAGCGAGGAAATTTTTGTTTTTACACCTAAAGGTGATCTTAAACGTTTACGCAAAGGGGCAACGGCTCTCGATTTTGCTTTTGATATACATAGTGGTGTAGGCAAAAAATGTATTGGTGCCAAAGTGAACAACAAGTTGGTGCCGTTAAGTCATGTATTGCGCAACGGTGACCAGGTTGAAATATTAACCAGTAACAAACAACAACCCAATGAAGATTGGCTGGGTTATGCCGTAACGGCCAAAGCGCGTTCGGTAATTAAGCAGGCCTTAAAAGAGGAGAAAAAGAAACTTGCTGTAGAGGGTAAGGAAACGTTAGAGCGTAAAATGAAGCAGCTTAAAATAGACGACACTGAAGCCAACCTGGTTTTGTTGCTCAACTATTTTAAAATGGCCACCACGCTCGACCTTTACTATAGCATCATCAATAAAAAAACCGATGTCTCGGAAATGAACCAGTTGGATGTGCTTGCAGGTAAAATAAAGCTTCCTAAGCCAGCTCATTTAACCACCGAGGAAATAAAGGATAACATTGATGACGCCGTTAAAAAAACGCTGCAGAAAAATGCCGAGTTACTTATTATGGGCGAAAACGCCGATAAGATTGACTACAAATTTGCGCCCTGCTGCAACCCCATACCCGGCGATGATGTGTTTGGCTTTTTAACCATTAACGATGGCATAAAAATACACCGCACCAATTGCCCTAATGCGGTGCAGTTAATGAGCAAATATGCATACCGCATTGTAAAAACCCGCTGGACCAAGCAGCATGAAATTGCATTCCTAACCGGTATTAAGCTAACCGGCATTGATGATGTGGGTTTGGTAAATAAAATAACCAATATTATAACAGGCCAAATGAACCTTAATATGCGCTCTATAAGCTTTGACAGTAGCGATGGGGTTTTTGAAGGACGCATTATGGTTTACGTGCATGATACTGTCGAATTAGAAGACCTCACCTCGCGCCTTACAGCGCTGGATGGTATTTTGGAGGTGGGTAGGTTTGATTCGGAGGATGAGGGATAGGGTTGTGAGCGAGCTTAACAAGTTGACAATCATGTATCTAAATCTGCTTCTCAATTCCCCTAAAACTTCGTATTTTCGCATGTGACTTTAACTGCCAGACCTGACCAAATTGAAGAAGTGAAGAATATCTTCTCGGCGTACCTAGAGAAGAAAGACCTTCGCAAAACCAACGAACGCTTCCATATACTGGAAGAGATATACAGCCGCCACGACCATTTTGAGGCTGAATCGCTTTATACGGACATTAGGAAAAAAAATTTCAACATTAGCCGGGCCACCGTTTATAATACCCTGGAACTGTTAATTAGCTGCGATTTGATTAAGAAACACCAGTTTGGCAAAAACCTCGCTCAGTACGAAAAAAGCTACGGTTATAAACAACATGACCATATCATTTGTGTAGATTGTAAAAAAGTAGTTGAATTTTGCGATCCGAGGATACAACAGATTAAAAGCATGATGGGGGAACTACTGAATTTTAAAATAACCCACCATTCGCTAAATATGTATGGCATTTGTGGTAGCTGCCAAAAGAAAAGGGAATTGGAAGCGGCGACGAAAAAGGAAGTAGAGGTTTGAATGTGTTAAGGTGCGAAGGTGTTAACGTGTTAACGTAAATACAAGCACATGGTTTTATTTTCACATTCGCACATTAATACGTTAACACATTAACACGATAAAAAACAACAAATACAACACATGAAAAGCGAAACAAAAGAAGGCGTACTGGTTATTTCTCTTGAAGGGAATTTATTAGGCGAGCACACTAATGCCCCGGTAATGGAGTTGATTAAGCAAAGCATTGAAGCGGGTAACAAGAATGTGCTTTTTAACCTGAGCGACATGAAGTTTATTAACAGCACCGGTTTAGGTATGCTTTTAACTGCAGTTAGTAAGGTAAGAAATGCCGGTGGCGAATTGGCCCTTTGCAATTTACCTGAGCAAATGAAAAAGCTTTTACAAATGACCAAGTTGGAAAGTATTTTCAACACGCGCCCTGATGAGGCGAGTGCATTGACGTTTTTGAAGACAGCGCATTAGTATTAAAGCGATATATAAGTTTGAAATAGCAGCCAGGGCAAAACACCATTGCTGCTATTTTGAATTTATAGAAATTGGAAGAATAGAATTGATATTAACTAAGAACTTTTAAATAGCATTACAATGAGCGTTGATATATTGCTCGGCCTGCAATGGGGCGATGAAGGAAAAGGAAAAATTGTTGATTACCTGGCAGGCAACTATGATATAATTGCCCGTTTTCAGGGTGGGCCCAATGCAGGGCACACTTTGGTAATAGATGGGGTAAAAACTGTGTTACATACAGTGCCAAGCGGTATTTTGCACGAACGCCCGATGAACGTAATTGGCAATGGTGTGGTAATTGACCCCGTAACCTTGCGCAAAGAGGTTGAGAACCTTTTAGCAAAAGGAGTTGAGATAAATAAGCGCATGTTCATCTCTAAAAAAGCGCACCTTATTTTGCCTACGCACAAAATATTAGATGCCGCTTCGGAGGCATCGAAAGGGATTAATAAAATAGGCTCAACTTTAAGGGGCATCTCTCCTACCTACATGGATAAAACAGGAAGAAATGGTTTTAGAGTTGGCGATATATTGGATGCCAATTTTAAAGGCATTTATGAAAAGATAAAAGAGAAGCATTTAAAGCTGCTTACTATTTACGATTACCAGGATTTTAATTTGGCTGAATTGGAAGCTACCTGGTTTGAGGCTATTGAATATTTAAGAGGGCTTAACCTGATTGATTCGGAATATTATTTAAACAATGCTTTAAGTAAAGGCCAGAGAATATTAGCCGAAGGTGCACAAGGCACTATGCTCGATATTGATTTTGGTACTTATCCGTTTGTAACATCATCAAACACCATCACCTCGGGTGCTTGTAATGGTTTGGGTATTGCCCCAACCAAAATAAAAGAGGTCATTGGTATTTCGAAAGCTTATTGCACAAGGGTGGGCACGGGCCCTTTCCCAACGGAGTTAAATAATGAGACCGGTGAACTGATACGCAAAGTGGGTAGTGAGTTTGGAGCAACCACGGGACGTCCGCGCAGGACAGGGTGGATTGATTTGCCGGCATTGAAGTACGCCATTATGATTAACGGTGTTACTCAAATTGCACTTACCAAAGCCGATGTATTAAACGACTTTGAAGTGATTGAAGCCTGCACCGATTATGAGGTTGATGGCAAGCGCTCGCAAGAAATACCTTACGATTTATGTAATACCGAAATAACGCCGGTTTACCATAAGCTTTGCGGATGGAAAAGCGACTTGCGCGCCTTTAACTCATACGATGATTTGCCTGAAACTTTCCTGGGTTACCTTAACTTTTTAGAGGAATATCTGAAGACCGATATTAGTATGATTTCGACCGGGCCGGAGAGAGAGAAATTGCTCTTTAAGAAGGCAATGGAAGTAAGTTTATAATAATTTAGACAAATACGGGATTGCTTCGTTGCAAAGCCTCCTCGCAATGACGATGGTTATAGTATGGCCGAATCAACTACTGTTACCCTTGATGATATTTCTTCGTTTAAAAAAAGGGCGTTGCTGTGGGCTAACCATTTCAATACCTTTTGCCTGCTGGATAGTAACCAATATCCACACATCTACTATAAAAGTGAAGATTGGGTATTAGCTATTGATACCGTTGATGAGTTGATTTGTGGAGAGAATGCCTTTGAAAAACTGAAAGTATTTCAGGCAAAGGCCGGTGCCACAATTTTTGGTTTTTTGACGTACGATTTAAAAAATCAAATTGAGCGCCTTGAAAGCAGGCACACCGACCATGTTGGGTTTCCCGAACTTTATTTCTTCAAGCCAAGGTATGTTATTACAATAAAGGATAGTAAAGTAACCATTAACCGCAATTATCCTGAAACGTTTGAGTTGATTGAGATGATTCGGAAGATTAAGATTAATGGTGGGGCACCGTCAACCGAAAAACTGAAAATTGAAGTACGAAGTAAGAAACAAAAATACCTGGATAACATTGACAAAATAAAGGCGCAAATAGAAGATGGCGATTTTTATGAGTTGAATTACTGCACTGAGTTTTTTGCAGAAAATACAGTTATTAATCCGGTTGAAACTTTTAACCGGTTAAACGAAAATGCAAAAGCCCCATTTAGTGTATTCTTTAAGCAGAGTGGCAGGTATTTAATGTGCGCCAGCCCCGAAAGGTTTTTAAGAAAAGAGGGCAACAAACTCATATCTCAACCCATAAAAGGCACCATTAAAAAAGGCGTTACCAAAGATGAAGACGAAGCCTTAAAAGCGCAGCTACAATATGATTTAAAAGAACGTGCGGAAAATGTGATGATAGTTGACCTGGTTAGAAACGATTTAGCCAAAAGCTCGGTTGCCGGTAGCGTTAAGGTTGAAGAGTTATTTGGGGTATATGGCTTTAACAACGTTAACCAAATGATTTCGACAGTAGTGTCGGAATTAGATTCGGAAACTCATTTTGTGGATGCTATTAAAAATGCATTCCCGATGGGAAGCATGACCGGTGCGCCGAAAATAGAAGTGATGAAGAACATAGAGCAATACGAGGATGTGAAGCGTGGGCTTTACTCGGGTGCTGTGGGTTATATAACTGCCAATGGCGGTTTTGACTTTAATGTAGTGATACGAAGTATTTTTTACAACGCATCAACCAACTATCTTTCTATACAAGCAGGTGGGGCGATTACGTACGACTCGGTACCTGAAAAAGAATATGAAGAAGTTTTACTAAAGGCGCATGGAATGATGCAGGCATTAAATGCAGAATTGGCCTAATTCATCGCTGCACGACAATATTATACGTTACCCCTGCAAAATTGCCCCCGTTTGTAACCAGCAAATACACATTAACAGTAGTGGTATCTTTAAAATACTTTGTAACCAAAGGAGTAAATGCGGTGCAGTCAGTATTATTATAAAATTGCCAGTAGTAGGCATCGGCTAATGTGCTACAATTAGCATCAAATATAATGGGTTGATTAATATGTATACTATCTAAAGGTGGTGTGGTATTAAAACAGGCGACAGGCGTTTTGCTACATGATTGTACCGCCAGCATTATAACGCCGGCAACCAAGGCCACAACAAGCATTTTCGCAGTTATCATTATCAATTCACTATAATGAGAAAATGTTCTCTTTTCCCTTTGGTAACCAAGAGGTATTTACCATAAAGCAGGTCAGTGGATGACAGCTTCCGTTCTAAATTTATTTTCGTTTTGTTAACGCTTACGCCATTACCCTGTATGCTCTTTCTTGCTTCGCCTTTCGAAGAAAAAATCTGAGTTTCGGCGCCAAGCAAACCAACGGGTTCAGCGCCATCTAAAAACATTTCTTTATTAACCCGATAGGTAACATCTCCGTCAAATGCTCCTTCAATTTCTTCGTCATTCAGCTTTTTAAATTCTTCAAACGATGAGCCGAAAAGCACTTCAGTAGTTTCCTGTGCACGCTTTAAGGCTTCAACCGAATGTACACGGGCGGTAACTTCCTCCGCCAATGCGCGTTGCAATTTACGCAAGTGCTCGGCTCCTTTATGTTCTTGCTCAATCGCTTCTATTTCCTCCCGGTTTTTTAAAGAAAATATGCGGATGAAATTAGGAGCATCAGCATCGCTGGCGTTTAGCCAGAACTGGTAAAACTTGTATGGCGAAGTAAGTTTAGGATCGAGCCAAACATTGCCACTTTCGCTTTTACCAAATTTACTTCCATCTGCTTTTTTAATAAGCGGAGTGGTGAGGGCGTAAGCAGTGCCACCTTCCATTCTTCTAATCAATTCGGTACCGGTTACAATGTTACCCCATTGGTCGCTACCGCCCATTTGCAGTTTTATGCCTTTGTTTTTCCAAAGCCAGTAAAAATCGTAGCCTTGTACCAATTGGTACGAAAACTCGGTAAAGCTCATACCGGTTTCCATCCGGTTCTGAACCGAGTCTTTAGCTAGCATGTAATTGATAGAGATGTGCTTACCAACATCGCGTATAAAATCAAGAAAGCTGAAGTTTTTAAACCAATCGTAGTTGTTTACTATTTCGGCTGAATTGGGGCCGCAGTTAAAGTCTAGAAATTTTTCAAGCTGTTTTTGCTGTGCCTGCAGGTTGTGTTGTAGTATTTCGGGCGTTAAAAGATTGCGTTCGGATGACTTACCTGAGGGATCGCCCACCATACCGGTGGCACCGCCCACCAAAGCAATAGGTTTATGCCCGGCGCGCTGAAAATGCAATAAAGTCATTATTTGCACCATATTACCCACACCCAACGAATCGGCCGTAGGGTCAAATCCTATGTATCCTGTAACAACTTCCTTATTCAGTAGCTCTTCAGTTTCGGGCATGATATCATGCAGCATATTTCTCCACTTCAATTCATCTACAAAACCCATCCTTATTGTCGTTTTTATTTCGGGCAAATATACTGGAAACCCCGAAAGGGTGAAGAACCGCTTTCGGGTCGAAATGGGCTGATTTTAACGCCGTGCCAAAATTAACGGACTTTGTAACTCTAACTTTCGCACAAGTTATTTGTTAATCCTAACAACCTGCGGCTTGTAAATTTGTCTTTATTTGGCACGGTTATCGTAAATTCCGTTCAGTATTTTATGCACTTTTTGTCCCATTATTACTACGAATTACCGGCTAAAAGCCCACTTTTTGTTGCCGCGCTGGGCATTCCCGACCTTACTCCCGGCTTTTCAAAGGCTTATAACTCTATCATTAAAAATTCCGTAATACCCAGCAGTGAAGATTTAAAGCAAATACATAGAGGAATTTTGAGCCATTACGCAGCCGATAAAGCCTTTCATAATTCGCCGGTGTTTATTGACCTGATGTCAAAAACCACGGATGCGTTTTTAACAGAAGGGTTGAGCCGCGAACGGCTAAGGCTATCGGTTATTTCTCACGTGGCCGTGGAGTTAATGATTGACAGACAGATTATGATGGAAAATGAACAAATAGGTTATGATTATTACACGTTAATAAATGCAGCTAATGAGGGTTTGATATTATCTTATTTTGATGCATTTTCGCAGGAGGAGCTGAAGAGAAAATTTTTAATTAAATTTAAGGGGTTTAAAGAGGGCAGATTTTTGTTTTTGTTTAGCGATATTGAGAAAATAGTAATGGGTTTAGGCCGTATTTACCAGGGTGTTACCAAAACTGTGCTTACCGACGATGAAAAGCACAGGTTTTTTAATGCCCTAAACAATATTGATTCTACAATTCGTTATAGCTGGAAGGAAATTTTGAACGAAAAAGTTTATGAATAGAACAACGCGACTATTGCTTCTTTTTTTGGTGTTAGGTAATGTATCGTTTGGGCAGGTAGTGCGCAAGTACAGCAACGACTTTTTAGAGATTGGTGTAGGGGCACGTGGTTTGGGTATGAGTAACGCCCAGGCAGCAACTGCAGGCGATGCTTATGCCAGCTATTATAACCCGGCCGGGTTGGTTAATATTCCAAATACTTTTCAAATCGGGTTTATGCATAACGAGTATTTTGCCGGCATAGCAAAATACGATTACCTGACCGTTGCTATACCAGTAACGCCTAAAAAGCGGGTTATAGCTTTTTCGTTTTACCGTTTTGGTATTGACGATATACCCAATACTTTATTCCTGATACAGCCTGATGGTAGTATCAATTACAATAACATTACCTCTTTTTCATCGGCAGATTATGCGTTTATGATGCACTATGCGCAGGTTTTGCCAATACCGGGGTTAAGCATTGGTGGTAGTGTAAAAATTATTTACCGCCAAATAGGAAGCTTTGCCAAGGCTTACGGTTTTGGTATTGATGCTGCTTTACAATACCAGGTTAAAAACTGGCACATAGGCTTAATGGCACAGGATATTTCGAGCACGTTTGATGCATGGCACATGAGCTTTACCGATGCCGAAAAACAAATATTGCTTCAAACCAATAATGCATTGCCCAGCAATAGCCTTGAAATAACTACCCCGCTTATTACACTGGGCGCCGCTTATGAAGCATTTGTTGTAAAAACGGCCAAACAAAAATTCTCGATACTTCCGGAAATCGATTTAGGTTTTACTACTGATGGAAAAAGAAACGTGTTGCTTTCAGCCAACCCGATAAGTATGGATTTTAGGGCAGGTTTGGAGTTAAAATATTCGCCTGCTAAAGATATCGACCTTATATTGCGTACAGGTGCAGGTAACCTGCAAAGAGCAACCAACGAATTAGGCAAGCAAAGATTTATTGTATCCCCCAGCATAGGTGCAGGCATCCATATTAAGATAGTTAGTATTGATTACGCGCTTACAAACCTTACCACCATTAGCAGCAGCAGCGGTGGTGCAGGTTTATATTCAAATGTAATTTCGGTTAGGGTGGATATTAATAAAAAGCAAAAGGAGTAGCGCATGAGAAGACATCTACTCATAATAACTTACCTTCTTATTGGATTTGTATCGCAGCTACAGGCTCAAACCTATGGCAACGAATGGATTGACTATACCCAGGAGCATTATAAAATAAGTGTTGGGGCCGATGGCATTTACCGCATCCCCTTAAGCACATTAACTGCAAACAGCCTTGGTTCAATAAGCCCGACCGATTTTATTATGTGGCACAACGGGCAGATAGTGCCGATTTTTGTTTCGACAACGAATGGAGCTATTGACTTTATAGAGTTTTTTGGCAAGAAGAACATTGGTGATGTTGATTCGACTTTATATGCCAACGACTCGTTACAGCCGCATATTTATTACAGTTTATTTACTGACACAAGTATTTATTACCTTACCGTTAATACCACCGGCGCTGGTGGGCCGCTTCGTTTTTTTACCCCTAAAACCAACGATTTACTCAACGCGCCGAACCCGGAGCCTTACTTTATGTGTGTGAACCGCCAACTAAATACAGGGTTGAACATACAGGGCCAACAATATTATGCGGGTACTGACCAGGCTTTTAAATCTACTTTTGACTGGGGCGAGGGATATGGCAATTCGCAGTGGTTTGGAAGTTTTGCTGCTACAGGGCAGGTTACCAGCCAAACTTTTACTTTTCAAACTCCGTTTCTTTATCAACAAGGAGCTCCGGCTACTTTTAAAGCTGTTTACGAAAATTACTCGCCCGGTTATCACCTGGTGGATGTGCAGTTAAACAATAATGCCCCATATACCCAGGGCTCGAATGGATTTTTCCTAAACAAGTTGAACGTATCGGTTCCTATCGGCCAATTGCAACCGGGAAGTTCCAGTGTTACATTTTCCACGCAGGATGGCTCTACACAGAGTGTGCAGCAGAACAATGTTTTTTTAACTGAACTTGATTATCCAAGCCTGTTTAATTTTAATAACCAAAACACTTTCTTCTTCACTATCAATGGCAATCAATCAAGTACGCAACATTTGCAAATAAGTAACTTTAACAGTAACGGCTCTCAGCCTATACTTTTCGATTTAAGTAATGGGTTGCGCATACAATCCAACCAGCCTGCAACTAATAGTGTATTTGATTTTGTATTACCGGCATCGGGTACCGCAAGCCGTGATTTATACCTGATAAGCGGCTTCCCCACCAGTGTAAATATTGTGCAACAAATGGCACCGGTGTTTTTTAAAAACTATACCAATTTAAATGCTGATTACTTTTTGATTTATAATACCCAGCTTGATTCAAACAATGATGTAACCAACTACCAACACTACCGCGATAATAACGGTACCCCTTACATTGGTAAATTTTACACTGCGCTTATTGATATAGACCAACTGTACGACCAGTTTGGATACGGGGTGAAGAAATCGCCTTTATCCATCCGTAACTTTATACAATATGCCTTGCACAAGTACGCAACCGGCGCATGGACGCACAAACCGCAATATGCCTTTATTATTGGTAAAGGATACCAGTACCCCGATATGCGCAACGGGGGCAACTCATATAACAATTGCCTGGTACCAACGTTTGGCCAACCCGGCTCGGATAACCTACTTGCAGCTGCACGGTTTAGCGATACCAGTACCATTAGCATTGGCAGGCTTGCTGCGCGAACAGGGCAACAGGTACATGATTACCTGGCAAAAATGCAGGCTTACGAATCTTTTCATGATACCACTTCAACCGGTGATGGTGCTTTGAATGGCTACCCGGCAGATGAAGCCATTGCACCAAAATTATGGCAGAAACAGGTGCTTGAGTTTAGCGGCGGTACCGGTGCACAGGAACAATCGCAATTTGCATCCTTTGTTCAATCTTTTGGTAGTGTGGCGGTTGATAGCTCGTGGGGAGCCAATATTACGTATTATGCCAAAACAGGTAGTGACCCAATTGCAACTTCGCAGGCTAATGTTATTAAGAACCAGATTGACAGCGGTGCTTCGTTGCTTACTTTCTTCGGCCACTCGGCAACCGGCGCATTTGATTTTAGTATTGACGAGCCGGAAAACTATACTAACCATAACCGGTACCCGGTGATTCTATCGAACGGATGTTTTGCCGGTGATATATTTGAAACTACCGCCGGTTACAGCGAGCGCTTTGTGTTGGAGGCCAATATAGGAGCCATTGCTTTTATGGCCACATCAGACCTTTCGGTAAATTATAGCCTTTATAATTTTAGCTATGCGCTGTATCAAAATTTTTGCAAACAGTATTACATGAACAGTTACGGTTTTGCGGTACGGCAGGCTGTAAAAAATATTATAACCAATTATGCTAACGATCCTTTTAGCCTGATGGCTTGCTATGAGTTTACGCTACATGGAGACCCTGCTTTAAGGCTCAATATTTATCAAAGGCCTGATTATGCCATTGATAACTCATCGGTTTATTTTACACCCAGCACGGTTACGCAAAGCAATAATACATTCCAGGTAAACGTAATAGTTACAAACCTTGGCAAGGCCATTAAGGACTCGATTAACGTAAGCCTTAAGCGTGTGGTTTACGATGCTAATAATAACCAGGTAGTGTTTAATTCGGTTAAGCGGATTTTAGCGCCTTATTACAAGGATACGGTATCGTTTACTGTAACCACGTTGTCCGCTAATATCGGTACAGGCCAAAACCTTTTCTATCCTTATGTTGATGCCGGCTTTGAGGTAAAGGAAATGGCAGAGGATAACAACGGTTTAGCACTTAACCCCAAATCGCTTTTTATACAGCAGGATGATGTGTTGCCTATTTACCCGTACGAATATGCCATTGACTCAAGTGCAGCAGTAATTTTAAAAGCATCAACTACTAATCCGTTTGCTGCATTGCGTACTTACGATTTTGAAATTGATACCAGTCAGTTATTTAACCCGGCAACTATGGGCAATGGCTTCCATCAAAAAGGAACAGTTACGCAGGTGGGCGGAGTATTGCACTGGGCGCCACCGGGCGAGGTTTATAAAGACAGTATGGTTTATTACTGGAGGGTTAAAATGGATACCAGCGCTAATAACTGGCATTATACTTCGTTCGAGCATATTAAGGGGCAGTTTGGTTGGAACCAATCTCATTTCTTCCAGTACCGCCAGGATAATTATTTGAACATGTATTTGGATAGCCCCACCAGGACATTCAAGTTTAATTCGAACACCAACAATATTAGTGTGGTTACAGGTTTTGCTGACGCAGAGGGTGGTAACTTACCTTATGCAACGCTGGGATGGTATTATAACAATTACAATGAATATCGCTTTAGAATGGGTGGTTGTGAACCTGCTGGAGGAGCTACTATTACAATAGCTGTAATTTCTGGAACCACGGGCTTACCTTTGATGAGTTATAATGCCGGAGATGGCAGTAGCAGTTGGGGTACCGTTTATGGTAATTACCATTGTTTTGACCATGCCGACCCTCAAGCCGGATTTGATTTTTCGACCTCGGGACAAACAAATTACACCTCAGGGCCATTTCAAGGTAAATACTGGGATACTTTGATTTACAATTTTATCAATTCAATTCCGTACGGAGATTATGTTTTAATGTATTCGGATAATAGGGTAAATTATAGTACCTGGCCGGGCGACCCTGAACTTATGGCGGCATTTGCAGAGATAGGATTTAACCCTTCTCCCTTAGTTAGCGTTCCGGGGCCGTTTATTTATTTTACCCAAAAAACACCGGGCAACAATTACCCCAATACGGTTTTTAAGCAGTCAAATAGCTTTTATACTCCGGTTCGGGACTCGTTTAATTTTACCGGGGCCTGGCATCAGGGGCAAATGCTATCACCCCTTATTGGCCCTGCTAAGGGATGGAATGATATGCAATGGCGAAGACATGCTTTGGAGAGCCAGAGCCGTGATGTTGACTCGGTGGACATTATTGGTTACAACAATAATGGTGCCTCAACAGTATTGCGAACAACGGTTACAAACGATAACCCAATTACTTTTATTAACCCGGCTCAATATCCATACCTGCAGTTGCGATTAAGAACGAGTGATGATAGTACGCATACGCCAACACAGCTAAATTACTGGCGCATATTATACCAGGAAGTACCTGAGGCAGCTATTAACCCCGCAGCGCATTATTTGCTTACCAGTGATACAGTTAGCCAGGGCGGTAATTTAAATGTAGAAGTGGGTATTGAAAACGTGACTAATATTAAAATGGATAGCATGCTGGTGTATTACACCATACGCGATGCACAAAGCCATAGTACGCTCGACTCGGTTACGTTTAGCCCTTTGCCGGGTTTATCAGTACTGAACCTGAAGTATAACAAACCACTTACCAGCAGCAGCATTGTAGGGCTTGACCACCTGACGATTGAGGCTAACCCGCATAACAAACAGCCGGAGCAGTACCACTTTAATAACTTTGCGCAGCTTGATTTTCATGGTACCTCTAACACTACCAATCCGTTACTTGATGTTACGTTTGATGGTAGCCATATTTTTAACGGCGATATAATTTCGGCGAAGCCTAATATTGTAATTAGCCTTAGGAGTGACAGCAAATATCAACCGTTGAAGGATACTACATCTATGAATGTTTATCTATTATCTCCGGGCCAAACCACACCGGTTAGGATTAATTACGACGGCCAAATACTTAAATTTTATGCGGCGGATACATCCAACCTTATTAAGTTAAACCGTGCACAGGATGTTTACACACCTAACTTTACGCAAGATGGCACGTACCAGATAATGGTGCAGGATATTGACCCCAATGGCAACCACAGCAGCAACGTAAACCGTTACGAGGGCAATACTTTTTACGATTATAAGATGAGTTTCCAGGTTATTAATAAGCCGATGATAACTAACGTGCTTAACTATCCTAATCCATTTAGTACCTCTACTAAGTTTATTTTCACCCTTACCGGTAGCGAAATACCGCAGTATATGAAAATACAGATTATGACCATTAAGGGTATTGTGGTTAGAGAAATTACTGAGCAGGAATTAGGCCCTATACATATTGGCACTAACATAAGTGATTACGCCTGGGATGGCCGAGACCAGTATGGCAGCAAATTAGCTAACGGCGTTTATTTTTACCATGTTGTTACCCGCCTTGATAATAAGAATATGGACGGCATGGGTATGAGCTACGATAACTTCTTTAAGAAGGGATTTGGTAAGATGGTTATACTTAGGTAATACAATAGAACGCTGATTTATTATGATCATTATGATTAAATACATTGATCCTAAAAATCAATTTGATTATAACAAATAGAAAGGTATTGAAATAAAGGTAGTTGGTTCGTTATATAAAATCATAACTCACCATAAGTATCATAATAAATCAGCGTTCTATTTCTGAATTACTATTTCAACTCTTTTAAAGTAATAGGCGTTACACCTACTTTTTTACAAACTGCTGCAGCACCTTTATTGGCAAATTGAGCTATCTCCTTCATAGTATATTTTTGAAGGAAGGCCAGGGATGCAATACTTATAACAGTATCGCCGGCGCCCGATACATCGGCGGCTTTAATTTGTTTGCCGGGTACGATGAATGAGTTGCCGTCTTTTGTAAAGCAGAAAATACCGTTACCTCCAAGAGTTACCATCAGGTTTTTAAAGCGGTTTTTACGGCGTAATTCTTCAGCGCCACTCTTTAGGCTTTCGTAGCTTTTAGGATTGATGCGATAACCGATGGCCTCAGAGAATTCGCGCAAATTGGGTTTGAATAAATCTACATTCTGGTAATCGAAGAAGTTTCTTTCTTTAGGATCTACAGTTACAGGGATGCCATTTTTGGTGGCAAGAAGGAGAACCTGTTTGATGAAGTATTTGGTGAGGACGCCTTTGTTGTAATCCTGCATGATGATCATGTCAATCTTCTCATTGGCCAGAATTTTTCTGAACTCTTTAATCATCAGGTTTTCCTGGCTGTCTTCTAAATCTTCAACATCTTCTTCATCAAAACGAACTACTTGCTTGTCTTCGTCGAACACGCGGGTTTTTAGGGTTGTTACCCGGCCCTTATGCTGTAGCACATGGGTACTGCGGACGCCTGATTCTTTTAGCATGCCCATAAACATAGCACCGGTGGCATCGCGGCCAATCATGGACAGTAATATTGGATTAGCACCCAGTTCCTGAATATTGAGGGCAACATTGGCAGCACCACCCAAGCGCGATTCTTTGGTAAGAATTTCAACGACCGGGACCGGTGCCTCGGGTGAGATACGGTTAACTTCACCAAACAGGTAAAAGTCGACCATTACGTCGCCAATAATTAAAACATTGAGGCCGGAAAAATCAAGTTTTGAATGCATTCCTTTTAATCAGTTGAGCCCGCAAACAAACGGGAGGAGTTAGAAAAATATAATTTGGTTAAGCCAGCTTTGCCAAGGCCTCGTTTATGCGCTTGCAAGCTTCGCGAAGTTTTTCTTCGGAGGTAGCATAAGATAAACGGATACAATTTTTATCGCCAAAAGATTCGCCACTAACCATAGCCACCTTTGCCTCGCGCAATAAATACAGCGAGATGTCCTCGGGCGTATTCATTGTAGTGCCATTAAAGCTTTTGCCAAAGTATGCACTTACATCGGGGAAGAAATAGAAAGCCCCATCGGGCAGATTTACCTTAAGGCCCGGCACTTCGCTTAACAAGCCATAAACAATATCGCGGCGTTTTTTGAACTGCTCAACCATTTTGTAGCTAGGGGCAAGATCGCCAAGCAGGGCTGCTTCGCCGGCTTTTTGGGCAATAGAACAAGTGCCTGAGGTAATTTGTCCCTGCATCTTGTCACAGGCTTTGGCTATCCAACCCGGAGCACCTATGTAACCTAAACGCCAACCAGTCATAGCAAAGCCTTTGCTGAAGCCATTTACGGTAATTACCTGGTCCTTGATATCAGAAAACTCAGCAAGGCTGGTGTGGCGGTTGCCGGTAAAGTTGATGTATTCATAAATTTCATCGCAAAGCACAAATACATGTGGGTGGCGTTTTAAAACACCAGCAATTGCCTCAAGCTCATCTCTACTATAAACCGAACCGGTAGGGTTACATGGCGAAGAGAAAATAATGAGTTTGGTTTTAGGGGTTATATGCGCTTCCAATTGTGCGGCGGTAACTTTAAAGTTAGTATCAATGGTAGAAGGAATTTCGGTATATTTTCCTTCAGCAAGTTCAACTACTGCTGCGTAGCTTACCCAGTAAGGGGCAGGTAATAAAACCTCATCGCCGGGATTGATTAAGCTAAGGACGACGTTGAATATAGACTGCTTGGCACCGGTGGAAACCACAATTTCATCGGGTGTGTAATCGAGGTTATTATCGCGCTTAAACTTAAGCGAAATTGCCTTGCGCAGCTCGGCGTAGCCCGGAACCGGGGTGTATTTTGTAAACCCTTTATCAATAGCATCTTTAGCAGCATCCTTAATATGTTGGGGGGTATCGAAATCGGGTTCGCCCAAACTAAGGTCGATAATATCGAAGCCCTGAGCCTTTAGCTCGCGGCTCATTTTCGACATTTTAATGGTTGCCGATTCCTGCATTTGGTTAATACGGTCAGAAAGTTGGTTCATGATGGCTTGTGCTTGTGTCATTTTACGAAATTATAGTATTACAGGCTGTTATTTGCACGCGAAAATACGGTTGTGCTGAAATTTGGGGGGAAATATTTTAGGGAAGTAATTAACAAAAAAAGAGGTGGTTTTCAACGAAACCGGGATTAGGCGCGCATGATTAGGTTTTCGCCATCGAACAAATGCGGATAGTGAAACTTTAGCTCGTATACAAAGAGATCGTAAGGCAGGTCGTCGAACTGGCCGTATTCGTGCAGGTACTCCATGTATTTTTTGCCATCTGCATATTCGTGAAATATCGAATCGTGCTCGCCATCAAAATCGAGCGGAGCAACACCGAATTTCTCGCATAAAGACTTGTTAAACGCGGGCGTGCATTTTACCCATTTATTATCGAGCCAAAACTCGTTATAACCGTGAAACACAAACTTATCGGAACCCAGCATATCAATAAACTTCTGCGTAGAGAGATGGTTCTTTACAATACTGAAACCCAGGCGCGAAGGAATTTTATGCACCCTGCCTAATGCGCAAAGCAAAAGCGATTTTTCCACGCAATAACCTCTACCTCTTTCAAGTGTAAGGCTGGCAGAAATGGCTTCGGGCTGAAGGATAATATTGTGTGGGTCGTAAAGAATATTATCGCGAACAGCATAAAACAAGTCAATGCATTTCTGCTTATCGGTTTTATCAGGGCTGGTAACCTTATTAGCGTAAGCAATTACCTCGGCATTATCAGAATCAATAAAGCGGGTAGGCCGCAGGTAAATGTCGTCAATTGTGTTCATGTGCGCAGGTGTTCATGTGTTCACGTTAAAAATATCTTAGCGCAGATTCTACTTTTTCTTGCAGCACGATTTCATTTCTTTCTCCTCTCCTGCTTTGCAGCAGGCTTTATCTCCACTTTTGCAGCAGGCTTTGTCTCCGCTTTTGCAGCAGGCTGGTTGTTCGCCGGTGCACTTGGACATGTCACCGCATTTCATCGTTCCTCCGCACATTTTGGCACATTCGTCTTTGGTCATAATGCACTGGCCTCTATCCTTGCAAAGTTTTTCGCAGGCTTCTTTGCCCATCATTTTTTCGCAAACGGCGCGGTCAAGAATAACGCTGTCACCCACCATTTTGCAGCCGGCCATTGGGCAGGTGCTGTCGTTGCCCATATCGCAATGCTTAAACTCCTTAATCATTACGCGCTCCTCCATTTGGCAATGGCCTTGCTCGTGGCACATACCATGCCCAAAGCGATGGTGAACCGCATGGCGTACAACTGAACCAACGGCTACCAGTGAAAGCAGGATGATTAGCCAGGCAAAAAATTTAAAAATACCACCCAGGTATTCTCTGTTTACCTTTATAAGTAAATAAACACCGGCGGCCAGGGCCAATATAGATAACGGAAGTGCAATCATGGTTTGTTGGGTTTTAAGTTTGGCAAAGATAAAAGGGTTTTGTTAATGTGGCAATGTGTGTTAAAGTGCGAAGGTGTTAATGTGTTAACGTATGGCCCTGTCGACCAGCTTAATTTGGCATGTAAAGCTTTGAAAGCTATAAGCACTTGACCACACGAACACTTTTAATACATTCGCACCTGAAAACGAGACAACATTCGCACTTTAACACGTTAATACATTAACACACCCAGTAATGAATTTAGAAGAGGAGAAATTGAAGTTTAAGTTTAAAATGAAACTTGATATACGTTGGAGCGATATGGACGAGATGCGCCACGTGAATAACGCAGTTTATTTAACCTACTTTGAGCAGGCCCGGGTTTATTATTTTCATGAAAGCTGCAAATGGGACTGGAAGGCGATAGGTGCTATATTGGCCAATGCGCATGTAGATTACCGCAAGCCGGTGGTTTTTCCTAATCCTACTTATGTTTATGTACGAACTGCGAAGCTGGGAACCAAAAGTTTTGAAGTGCAGTATATGATAACGAGTGTGGTAAACGGGGTAGAAGAACTAACTACCACGGGGCATACAACCATGGTAATGTTCGATTACAAAACAAATGCCTCGGTAGTAATGCCGGAAGACCTGAAGGAGCGCCTTAGAAATTATGAAATTTTAAAACCTTAAGCCGTGCTGTTACGAATTAACCCTGATAATATTGACGACCGCCTTATTTGGCAAGTAGTTAATTGCTTAAAAAGAGGCGGGGTAATTATTTACCCTACAGATACCGTGTATACTTTGGGTTGCGACCTGATGCACCGCGATGCTTACGAGAAGGTTTGCAAACTAAAAGACATTAAGAGCAACAAGGCTAATTTTTCGATTGTGTGTTACGACCTTAGCCACATTACCGATTTTACCATTAATGTGCCAACAGCAGTTTACAAAATGATGCGTAGGTCGTTACCCGGGCCTTATACCTTTATTTTAAATGGTAATAATAACCTATCTAAAATATACGGTTACAATAAAAAAACCATCGGCATACGGGTACCCAATAATACTATTGCCCGCGCTATTGTTGATGCGTTGGGCGCTCCTATCCTGTCGGCTTCGATAAAGAATGAGGATACAGTGCTTGAATACATTACTGACCCTAACGACATATACGAGGTTTATGAAAACCTGGTGGATATAGTTATTGATGGCGGCCCCGGTGGTAATGTGCCTTCTACTATTATTGATTATACCGGTAAAGAGCCTGTGCTGGTGCGTGAAGGGGCGGGGGTGGTTACTTTGTAATTGGGGTTTATAGGTTAGATGAATGCCTTTTCATCTGTTTATTTTATCGCTGCACCATGCTTTTACTTTCTTTTGGCTTGAACCAATAGAAAGTAACAAAGAAAAGTTCAAGGCTGCCCGGCAAACTCCTAAAAAAAATTCTCCACGCAGGAAATAAACGAACTCGACACTACTGCTGCGCCTATAGGTTATGGTAGGTCCTTTGGACGTTTTAGTTTACAACCGGTTAGTCTCATACAGCGTTTCTTTCTTTTTGGCTAAGCATGAATTTTTTTCTTAACGGAATTGCCGGGAGGCCGTTTGGAAATACAAAATGCAAACCAGGGCGGTGATACTAATGTTCAACTATCAGTTTTTTTACACCTACTCCTCCTCTATTATCGCTTAGCTGGACAAAGTACAAACCGGCGGGTAATTGATTTACAGATAAGGTGCAAGCGCCTATGTGATTCTTTTCGGTAATTACTTTTCTACCGGTAATATCAAATACTGTTATTGAAAATTCCGTAACGGATTCATCTAAAGTAAGCAGTGCTTCATTACTTGTAGGATTGGGTGAGATTGAAAAAGCAAGGTTTTTAATATCGGGTATGGAGGTGTAGTATGGACAGCCGCTATTATTGGTGCTATCGCATAAGGGAAGGCTGTTTAAAGGTGGTGTGCTGGTAGTAACGTTCCCGTAATTGGGTAGGCAGATTATGGCGGTGCTATCGAAGTTCAGAAAATTTATCGTAGTTAATTTTGGCAGGCATCGCAAATAAGGATTATTATAACAATCCAAGGAATACATAGAATCAGGTAATTCAGGCAACTCTGCCAGTAAATTACCTTGAACCACCAGTGAAGTAACCTTTTTGGGTAAAGGGGGCAATATGGTTAATAGATTATTATAGCATGCAATACTTTGCAACGAGTCGGGTAGCCTGCTACTTAATGACTTTAATTGATTGAATCCACATATGATATCGATAAGGCCATTGGGTAATGAAATAATGCTATCTATATTATTGTAGGAACAATCTAGGTAAATTAACGAGTTTGAAAAAAGAGGTAACCTGCTTATTTGATTATGTGAACAACGGATATAATTCAGGCTATCATAGTAGCCTGGCAAAACAGATATTTGGTTACTCGTGCAATCCAAATATTTCAGTGAAGTAGCATTTGGCAATATATTAAGAGAGTTTTGATAGCAAATTAGAGCCCGAAGGGTATTTGGAAAGGCAGGAAGGCTTATCAAAAAATTAAGGGGACAGTCCAAGGTATCGAGGACACCAGGAAGGCTAGGAAGGCTATCCAATAAATTATCTGCGCAGTGCAGACCCACCAATCGAGGAGGTAGACTATTAATAGTAACTAATTTATTGTCTTCACAATATAAAAACTCCAACTGATCAGGTAAAGAAACAAATGTTCGAATTGAATTTTGATTACATATCAGTATCTGAAGATTACCTGGCAATTGTGTAAGGCTATCTAAAAGATTAAACGAACAATCAAGGTATTTGAGGTTTTTAAAATATTGTATCCCTATAAGATTACCAATTTGATTTCCGCTGCATATTAACACGGTATCTTGTAATAAACCCTGACACGTTGTATCAAGCTGTCCAAGTCCGTTTAGGCATTGGTGAACATTGCTACCCGCAATCCAATTTACAAAATTAGGATCGGGAATAGTAACATACTGCGCCTTTGTACATTGAAAGCACAATGAACAAGCAATAAAAAGAGGCAGCAGCTTTTTGTTCATTATTACAAATAGTTGTAGATGAATATACGTATTTATTGGAAGGGACGGAGCCCCTTCCGTCCCTTAAAGGGGAAACCGGGGCCAAATGCAAGCAGCCAACTCACCCATCTGCCTGTCGGCATCTTCCCTCTCTTTCAAAAAACCAAGCTGCGCATGGTAATTTGACATAGAGGGAAGAGCGTGTATGCAGGATTGGGACGATACAATACAAACAGCCAACCACCCCGTCCTTCGGACACCCCTTCTTAAAAAAAGGAGGGGATAAGTGCAATTGCAAACAGCCAAAATTGTCTGAATCAGGATTTACAGGATTTTAGGATAAACAGCCGATTAGGTAATGGTGTACGGCTGATTTATCCGCACCCTGCCTATAAGTTTTTACATGGGTTATTGGGTGTATGCCTACTTTTGTAATTATGTTTTTAGGGAACGGTTGGGCCTGTGGGACTGTTATTTGAAATGGTATTGAATTAATTTTAGGTTGAAGGGCGGAAGCTTTAGAAGTAGAAGCGCCAATTCAAAAAGGTTACAAAGGGTTACAAAAGGTTATATTTTTTTGAGAGTTTCAAATTGGAGGGCAGTTGGGAATGTGAACAAAGGGCTTAGAAGTTGTAATTAAATTAAATATAGATTTAGCCATGATATACATTTCATTATCAGGTAGTTACAAAAACAAATTTGGTAAAAAGTACACAAAAGTACACCGAATTTATTTGGGTTTTCCAGGGCGAAAAACCTGACAAAAATTGACAAAACCCGACAAATTCTATTCACAAGTGAAGCGTGCGAAACCGATTTTAGGCTCAATCGCAGCTATTGTTATCTTCGGGCAACCCTATAGCCATTGAATAAAGCTATTATCATATTTTGTATTGGGCTTTTTGCCCTGTGCGCAAGTGTTTCGGCCCAAAATACTTTTCGTGCTGTTATAAAAAGCAACAGTGAGGACAGCAGTATACTGGCAGGAGCAGTTGGCGTGGTAGCCGGAACTGAGTTATCTGCCATTGGCGACAGTACAGGAACACTTACTATTTTGAATGTACCTGATGGAGAACAGACCATTGAATTTTCGTACCTGGGTTATTTCAGAAAAAAAATAAAAATCACATTTCCTCAAAAATCCGCTGTTGCCCCGATTGTAATAAGGCTGGTTTCGCAGGCACTGGAAATTGAAGATGTGGTAGTAGCTACTACGCGTAATTACCAGAGGGCAGAATATGTGCCCACCCAGATTGATGTTATAAATGCCGAGCAGGTGGAAGAAGCATCGCACGATAAACCATCGGATGTTTCGCATATACTGAGAGAGCAAACCGGTGTACAGATACAAAGGACTTCGGCTACTTCGGGCACCATGAGTATTAGATTGCAGGGGTTGAGCAGTGATTACGTTCAAATTTTGAAAGACGGGTTTCCGCTGTTTGGCGGTTTTTCGAATGTGGTGGGGATAACGCAAATTCCGCCATTGGACCTTCAGCAGATAGAAATTTTAAAGGGGCCGGAATCGACTTTATATGGTGGCGATGCCATTGCAGGCGTAATAAACCTGGTTAGCAAACAACCCAGCGAAAAGCCTGTTTACGATTTGATGTTTAACGGCGAAAGCGCTAATGCGTACGACGGAGGATTGTACGCCAGCCAGAAAATAAAATGGTTCGGTTTTACATTAATGGGTACCTATCGATACCAAAAGGAAAAAGACTGGAGCGGATACGGTTATACCGAAACACCGCAACTGCAGCGCTATACTATTTCGCCGCAGTTGTATTTTGATGTATCAAGCCGCGCCAGGCTTAATATTGGCGGCAATTACACACACGAAAACAGGGTTGGCGGCACAACGGCGTACTTTAACGGCACCAGCGATAGTACCGATAATTACTACGAACGTAATATATCAGATCACGCCTCGGCCAATTTTAAGTTTGATTATGATTTCGGAGTTAGAGGAACGCTTACTATTAAAAGTGCCTTCAATTATTTTACCCGTAACCTGCAGATGCCGTTTTATCTTTTTACGGGAACGCAATTAGCCTCGGCAACAGAGATACATTATCACGTTGCTATTAAAAAAAGCGAGCTGGTGATAGGGTTGGATGCAAGGACCGATAAATTTAATGAGGGAGTCGATTCATCAATCGTTAAGCGTGATTACTCGTTTCTTACCTTTGGTTTGTTTGCCCAATACATGTACCACTTTGATGCAAAAACTACTATTGAAGGCGGGTTTAGGATTGATTATAATAACGTGTATAAAGCCTATCCACTACCCCATGTTGCGATACTAAGAAAATGGAACGATGTTTTTTTAACCAGGTTCAATTTTGGAATGGGGTACAAGTTGCCCAGCATTTTTCAAGCTGAATCGGAGGAGGCGCGTTTTATTAATGTATTACCAATTGCGGCGAGCGTAAAACCGGAACTATCGTTTGGGGGCACGTTTAACTGGAAAGCCCAATTACCAAACTTTAACGGCGTGCACGTTACTTTGACTCAGCTTTACTTTTTTACGGAGATTGTTCATCCGCTAATTGCTGATACAAGTAATTTATCGAACTGCCCATACGGCGATTGCGTGCAAACCAGATATAGCAACACTAACGGTTATACCCAAAGCGCAGGTGTAGAAACAGGGTTTGACCTTAAATACCGTGGATTAGAAGCGGGGCTTACTTACACGCTTACCGATAGCCATAATAAATTTACTGATGTGCTGGGTAACCCGGTTTTAAGCACCAACCCGCTAACTGCAAAGCACATTGTATCGATACTTGCCGGTTATGAGATAAAGAACTTTTTTATTGGAATAGACTGTTACTATTACAGCCCTGTAAAACTTGATGATGGCACTATGGGTAGAAGAATTTGGGAGGTGGGCCTTAGTACGCAGTACGCTTACAAGTTTTTATTGCTGTTTGCCAACCTTGAAAATATTGCGGACATAAGGCAAACATCGTATGGGCCGATTGCTTTACCCAACCCAACTTTTGCACATCCCCAATTTGCGCAAATTTACGGGCCTTTAGAGGGAAGGCTTTTTAATGCAGGTATTAAAATACATCTGGGTTATTTTTCGAAGTTGAAAAAGGGCTCAGCGAACAATATAGAGCGCTTAAAAGGAAAAGAAGATTAGGAAAACGCAACTTTTTAAATTTCTATGTGTTGCTATATAAGAAATATTAACACCCGTGGAAAACTCACCTCAAATCGGGATTTCGTTGTCCATAAAATTAAAATAATCTAA